>DASTAL010000157.1:0-10057 GCA_035712685.1 Rudaea sp.
GATATTCGGTTCGTCGAGGACGTGGTAGCGGTAATTGGCGTCGGCCAGGCGTTCCCGCAGTTCGGCGGCGCGTTTGGCGATGGCGGCATTCGATGTCATCGGCGCAGTTTACCCGCTGGCGCGCTATGCTTGCGCATCGCATCGAGGATTCCGACATGGCCAAATCGAAGTGGACGCCATTTGCGCATGCCGACAAGAGTTACGACTACCCCGGCGACAAGCTGTCCAAGGCCTGGAAGGCCTTGCACGCCGGCGATCTGGAGCCGTTTCCGGACGAAAAACACGTCGCGAAACTGCTCAAGGTGAATCCGCTGCTCTCAAAAAGTGCAGGGGGCAAGGATGCGGCAAAAATCGCGGCGCAACTGCAAGATGCCTGGCGCGCATTCCATCGTGGCGATTTCCAGCAAAGTTTCGAGACCGGCATTGCGTTGAAGGCGCTCGGCGCTTCGGTTGCGATCAAGGCCGGCGGCATCCATGCGACCTACCTGCTCAAGTCCGACAAGGACAAGCTGGCTCGCTACGCAGAACTCGCCGAACTTGCGGAAGCTGCCATCGCCGCCCTGCCCGATGAGGCCAACAGCCACTACCGCCGCGCCTTCGCGCTGGGTCGCTACAGCCAGAGCCTGTCGATCGCGCAGGCGCTGGCGCAGGGCATCGCCGGCAAGGTGAAGTCCTCACTCGACGCCGCGCTCGCGCTCGCGCCCAAGCACGCCGAGGCGCGCACCGCACTCGGCCTTTACCACGCCGAAATCGTCGGCAAGGTCGGCGGCATGCTGGCCAAATTCACCTATGGCGCGAGCGCTGGCGAGGCCGAAAAGCAGCTCAAGGAAGCGCTCAAGCTCACGCCGGAGTCGCCCATCGCCTGGATCGAATTCGGCAACGCGCAACTGCTCCTGCTCGGGAGCAAGGGCGAGGACGCCGCCGCCGCGGCATTCGCCAAAGCGGCGAAGCTCAAGCCGCGCGATGCGATGGAGCGGCTCGACGCGGAATGGGCGAAGGCTCAGCTCGCATAAAGCCACACCGCGTATAGTGTGCGGCCGATGGACGCCCCAACCGCCGCAGCGACCCAGGATCAGACTGCCGCGCCGGTGCTGGACGCACCCGCCAAACGCGCCCTGCTCTGGCTGGTCGCGTTCTCGTTCTTCATGCAGATGCTCGACTCGACCATCGTCAACACGGCGACGCCGAGCATCGCGGACAGCATGGGCATCGCCCCACTCGACCTGCGCACGGCGCTGACCAGCTACACCCTCGCGCTGGCCGTGTTCATCCCGTTGAGTTCCTGGCTGGCCGACCGCCGCGGTACGCGCGAGATCTTCTGGTGGGCGATCCTGGTGTTCACGCTCGGCTCGCTGGCCTGCGGCCTGGCGCAGAACCTGTGGATGCTGGTCGCCGCGCGTGTCGTGCAGGGCTTTGGCGGCGCGATGATGATGCCGGTCGGACGCCTTGCGCTGGTGCGCGCGTTCGACAAATCCGAATTTGTGCATGCGATGAGCGTGGCGACGATTCCGGGACTCATCGGTCCGGCCATCGGGCCGTTGCTCGGCGGTTTCTTCGCCATGTACGTGTCGTGGCGAATGATCTTCTTCGTCAACATCCCGTTCGGCATCGTCGGCCTGTACCTCGCGCGCCGCGCCATGCCGGACTATCGCGGCGCACGCGCGCCGCTGGATGTTTCCGGATTCTTGCTGTTCGCGCTCGGCGCCGGCGGATTGTCGTGGGGGCTGGAAGAGCTGAGCGAAGCCGTCTACGCGCAGGGATTCGTGTTCGGGATCGTTGCGCTTGCCGCGCTGGCACTGTACTGGCGCCGGTCCTTGCGCGTGGACGCGCCGATCGTCGACCTGCGCCTGCTGCGCATCCGCAGCTTTCGCGTCGCCTTCAACGGCGGATTCGCCACGCGCCTGGGCGTCGGCGGCATTTCATTCCTGATGACGCTGCTGTTCCAGGTCGGCTTCGGCTATTCGGCGATCATGGCAGGCGCCCTGCAGATTCCGCAGGCGCTGGCCATGCTGCTGATGCGCTTCTTCGTCGGGCCGATTCTGAAATACCAGGGCTACCGCCGCGTACTGCTCTGGAACACGGCGCTCGCAGGCATCCTGGTGATGGCGTTCGCGACCATGAGCGCGGCGACGCCGATCTGGCTGATCTGCGTGCAGGTGTTCGTCTACGGCTTCGTGATGTCGTTGCAATACACGGCGATGAACACGCTTGGCTTCGTCGATCTTTCCCACGCGCAGGCGAGCATGGGCGCGAGCATGACCAGCACCGTGCAGAACCTGTCGATCAGCTTCGGCGTCGCCTTCGCCTCCTTGCTGATGGCGCTGTACATCGGCGACGGCCCGCACGATGGCGAAAACTACATCGCCGCGTTCCGCGTCACCATGCTGGTTCTCGGTGGCGTGACGGTGCTGTCGGCGCTGATGTTCTTGCGCCTGCCAGGGAAGAAGACCTAGTTCTCAGGCGTCGCTGACGTAGCGCTCCAGCGTCGCCGCGGCGTCGCCGGCGACGATCTCGGCGGACCAATCCTCCATCATCGTGATCAGCGCGAGCTTGTCGAACTCGCGCACGAAGCGCTCGACGATGGGCTCGGGATCGGGCACGCGCCTGGCGTCGGCAATCAGGCCGAAATGGACGCGGCCGTTGTACGACAGGATCGACACGCCCATTCCGACCGTACCGTTCTGCGGCACCCAGAACATGAGTTCCTTGACCTCGCAGCCGGCCAGGTACAACGGCATCTGCGGACCGGGAACGTTGGTCGCCACCGCGGTCGCCTTGCGGCTGAACAGGTCCAGCGCCATGCGCTGCAACGCGACCGGCGCCATGCCGACCGCGGCGAGCAAGCCGAACGTGAGCGCGGCCTGCTTGCTGCGCTTGAGCGCGCGCATCGAGTCCGCCACGCATTCGAGCCGGCGCAGCGGATTGGCCTCGCCGACCGGCAGGTCGAGGAAAACGAGGCCGAAGTGATTGCCGAGTTTTTTGGCGTGTTCGAGCGGGCGCAAAGTGACCGGAACCGTGGCGCGGATGGTGAGGCCGTCGACCTTCTCGCCGATGGCGAGCAGATAACCGCGCAACGCTCCCGCCGCACAGGCCAGCAGCAGGTCGTTGACCGTGCAACGCAGGATGCGGCTCACCGCCTTGGCTTCGCGCAGCGGCAGCGGATCGGCCCAAGCGCAGCGCTTGCGCGCGCCCAGCGTCCCTTTCTTGAAGCGTGTCGGCGGGTCGTCGGTCAAACTCAGCGCGACCGCCAGCTCGCGCGCAATCTCGGAGCCTTCGCGCGCCATGGTGGCGGCCAACGCCGGATGGCGAAGGAACGCACCGCCTTTTTCCAGGGCCAATTCGCCGAGCGCGAGCGCCTTGCCCAGTCCCGCGCGCGTGGGCGCGAGCAATCGCGATACGACCCCGCCCTGGTCGCGCTTGAGCCAGGCCTTGGCCAACGGCGCGCGCTTGGCCGGTTTCGGCGCCGCGTCGGTAAGCGACAGCATCACCTGCACCAGCGCAAGACCGTCCGCATAACAATGGTGGATACGCGCGACCACCGCACTGCCACCGCGGTAATTCTCTATCAGCACGAATTGCCATAGCGGCCGCGAGTGGTCCAGCGGCGTGGAGGCGAGTTCGCTGACGAAGGCTTCGAGCTCGGCCTTGCCAGGCTTGGCGGGCAGCTTGGCCACGCGCACGTGCCAGTCGAGATCGAATTTGGAGTCGGTTTCCCAGAATGCCGCGCCGCCGTCGTCGACGGCCTTCGATCGAAATCGCGGAAACGCGAGGAAACGTTCCGCGATGGCCTTCTTGAGCTTCGCCCGCGACATGCGCTGGCCGAAGATCAAAAGACCCGTGATCATCATCAGATTGGTCGGGCTTTCCATGCGCAGCCAGGCGGTGTCGACCTTGGCCATGGGTTCGCGGATTGTCGACGCTTGCTTCGCCATGCGATTCCCCGTTCCGGTGCGCTATCGGGTAGCATCCGGCGAACCACGCAAAAAGGCAATCCGCTTGGATCACGGCAGCGCCATCTTGTTGAGTCTTTTCGTCGTCTTCGTCGCCGCCCAGGTCGGCGCCGAGATCGCGCAGCGCCTGAAGTTGCCGGGAGTGGTCGGCGAAATCGCGATCGGCAGCGTGATCGGACCATCCCTGCTCGGCTGGGTGCAGCCCTCGGAAGCGCTGGATGTGTTGGCCGAGATCGGCGTCGTGCTGCTGCTGTTCTCGGTCGGACTGGAAACCCGGCTCACCGAAATGAAGCGCGTCGGCCGCAGCGCGTTCCTGGTCGGCGTGCTCGGCGTGATCGTGCCATTCGTGCTCGGTTCGCTGTGGGCGCACGGCTCGGGATTCGACTGGGCCAAGTCGCTGTTCGTCGCCGCGGCATTCGTCGCCACCTCGGCCGGCATCACTGCGCGCGTGCTGCAGGAACTCGGCGCCCTGCAGCGCGAGGAAGCGCGCGTGATCCTGGGCGCGGCCGTCATCGACGACATCCTCGCCATGCTCCTGCTCGGCATCGTCACCGCCCTGCAATCCGGCGAGGAATTGCGCCTGTCGCACTTGCTCGTCGTGCTCGCCGAAGCGGTCGGATTCGTCGTCGTGATCGGCATCGTCGGCACGCGCGTGATGCGGCGCGCCTCGAACCTGCTGGAGGCGCCGATCAATCCCCTGTCGCCGCTCACCATCGTGCTGGCGCTGTGCCTTGGGCTGGCCTTCGCGTCCACGCAATTCGGACTCGCCGCGATCATTGGCGCCTTCCTCGCCGGCATGATTGCCTCGGAAACGCGCCAGCGCGAAACCCTCGAGCATCAAACCCGGCCGCTGCTCGCGCTGATGACGCCGTTTTTCTTCGTGATGACCGGAACCAAGGTGGAATTGGCGCAACTGGCAAACGTCGATACCCTGCTCGCACTCGCCGTCGTCACTGCGATTGCCATCGTCTCCAAGTTGATCGGTGGCTGGCTCGGCGCGCTGGGCCTGGGCAAGCGCGGCGCGCTGATCGTCGGCGTCGGCATGATCCCACGCGGCGAGGTCGGCGTGGTCGTGGCGAGCCTGGGCCTTGCCGCTGGCGTGTTTTCGCCGCGCGTCTATGCGTTGATCGTGGCGATGTCGCTGTTGACGTCCATCGTCACGCCGCCGGTGCTGGCGTGGCTGTTGCGCCAGCGCACCGACCCAAAGCAATCCGGTGGCGCCTAGCGCATTCCCGAATCGCACTCCAACTCGACTTTCGCGATCTCGCCATCCTTTACGCTCGCCGACACCGTGCCGCAGCGCGGCAGCCGAGCCTTGCCCACGTCCACTTCCACGGAATACTCGCCGGGCGCCAGCGTCACGGAGAAACGCCCGTCCGCATCGGTCGTGGCGTGCGCAACGACACTGCGCTGCGCGCCGAGGATCAGTATCGAGGCGCCTTGCATCGGCGCACTCCCCGATTCATCGATGCGTTGCGGACCGGGATGTGCCGGCGAAACCGTCACGCGGCCGCTCACGCCGGTGGCGGCCATCGCGCTCGCGCTGGTCAGCAACAGGATTCCAGCGAACGTCGCGAAATTCATCATGCCGGAATCCTACGCCGAAGCACCCGTCCCAAGCCAGGTAAATGTCCGGACAACGCATTCCGCAGTGCGAAATGACGCGCCAGCTGGACAGCGTATGCTGCACGCGGCATTTATAAGGGTTCAGGGGTACTTCTTGGAACAACGGCGCCGGATCGCGGACTCGCACCCGCGGCGTCGGCCCGTGCTTATAAGGAACGAACCCGCCCGCGTCGCCGAAATGGCGACGACGACAACACCCTCATGGCAATGAGGGGTCATTCTCGGAAGCTGGCATGCTTCCTCATGGGAGTCAAATTCGATGATTCGTTCAAGTCTCGCAATCGCCGTTCTCGCCGGCGTAGGCATTACCGCGGCTGCCGGTGCGGCCCAGCGCAACCAGACCTTGTTTATCCAGCACAACACCGACGGCAGCCAGTTGCGCGCCGGAGACGTGCTGGTTGGCCATGGCGACGGACAGGATGCAATGTACCGCGATGGCGCCTTCGTGCGCATGGTGCAGGATCCGGAAAACCTTGTCGCGACCCACGGCAGCGGCAAACCGATTTACCTCACCGACGCCGAAGGAGCGATGGTCCGCGGCAATCTCGCCAACTTCGACGGCGACGTCTTCATCTCCGAAGACGCGCCGGAAATCGTCTACTATCGCCAGGAAATCGTGCACGCGCGCGGCGCGAAGTTCGCCGGCTACGGACAGGCGCACGGCGGCGGATCCAGCGGCAGCGCCGACATGACCCTGCACGGTGGCAATGTGCTGATCACGCCATCGAGCTACTCGATTTTCTGGGGTTCCTACGGCACCGACATCCAGTCTGGCATGGCCGCGTTCTTCGGCGGTTTCAGCGGCAGCAGCATCGCGAACGCCTCGGACGAATACTACGGCACAACGAACGGCTATGTGAGCGGCAAGAGCGTCAATGGCGCCGTCTACAGCGACACGAATCCGCCCAAGCGCGCCCTGACGACATCCGGCGCGGTCGCCGAGGTTTGCAAGGTCACCAACAACAATCCCGACCCGAACGGGGTGTACTTCATCTTCACCTCGACCGGCGCCGGCCACGTCAGTTACTGCGCCTGGCACAGCTGGGGCTCATGCTCGAACGGCGCCCAGGTACAGGTAGCCTACATGCCGAACATTTCCGGCGTCTCCGGCTGCAATCCGAACAGCACCGTGGCCGGCCAGTCCGAAGGCTTGGCCGCGCTCGCCAACGTGACCTCGCACGAATATTCCGAGGCGATAACCGATCCGCGCGGCACCGGCTGGACCGACTCGAGCGGCGCGGAGAACGGCGACAAGTGCGCATGGTCGTTCCACAACAACGTGAACTTCTCCAACGGCAGCGTGTGGAAGCTGCAGATGGAGTGGTCGAACAACGCGTACAACAGCGGTACCGGTTATGCGAACACCAGCGGCCAGTTGGGCTGCTTGCAGTGACTTGAGCATCTCGACCGGTTTCCAAACCGGTACGCCCCGGCGGGAATTCCGCCGGGGCGTTTTTTCATCGACTCAAAGCACGCCGAAACGCCGGATCATCAGTGTCTTCACGAATTGGGTCAGGCCCATGTAGGCCGCGATCACCGCGGCCAGGAACAGCCAGTAGATGCCGGGCAGCGGCACGAAGCCGAACCAGGACGCCACCGGCGAGAATGGCAGGATCATGCCGATGAGGCAGATCGCCGCGCCGGTCACGGTCAGCGGCAGGCTGGCGCGGCTTTGCAGGAACGGGATGCGTCCGGTGCGGATGACGTGCACGATCAGGGTCTGCGTGAGCAAGGATTCGACGAACCAGCCGGTCTGCAACAATTTCGCGTTCGTCTGCGCGCCGAGCACGAACCACATGAAGGCGAACGTGCAGTAGTCGAAGATCGAGCTGATCGGGCCGACGCAGACCATGAAGCGCGCGATGGCCCGCAAGTCCCATTGGCGCGGTTTCGCCAGGTATTCCGGATCGACCTCGTCGGAAGCCACCGCGGTCTGCGAAAAATCGTACATCAGGTTGTTGAGCAGCACCTGCACCGGCATCATCGGCAGGAACGGCAGCAGCGCGCTCGCGCCGATCATGCTGAACATGTTGCCGAAATTGGAACTGGCGGTCATCTTGATGTACTTGAGCACGTTGCCGAAGACCTTGCGGCCCTCGATGACGCCTTCTTCCAGCACCATCAGGCTCTTTTCCAGCAGGATGATGTCGGCCGATTCCTTGGCGATGTCGACCGCGGTGTCCACCGAGATGCCGACGTCGGCGGCGCGCAGCGCCGGACCGTCGTTGATGCCGTCGCCGAGGAATCCGACGACGCGCCCGTCGCGGTGCAGGGCCTGGATGACGCGTACCTTCTGTTGCGGATTCAGACGCGCGAACACCGGCGTGGTGCGCGTGGCGATGGTCAGGTCTTCGTCGCTCATCGCCTCGATCTGCGGGCCGGTCAGGAATTTCTCCACCTGTATACCGACCTGGCGGCAGACGTTGCGCGTGACCACATCGTTGTCGCCGGTGAGGATCTTCACTGCCACGCCGTTCGCATTCAGCGCCTGGATCGCATCGGCCGCGCTGTCCTTGGGCGGATCCAGGAACGCGATGAAACCCATCAGGGTGAGGTCTTTTTCGTCGTCGCGCGAATAGCTCGGCTTGACCTCGATCTCGCGCACGCCCAGCGCCAGCGCGCGGAAACCGTCGTCGTTCATGTCGCGCGCCACCGCACGCACCTCGGCGAGCTTGTCCTTGTCCATCGCCACGATCTCGCTTTCGTCGCGGGCGAACATGCACACGGCCAGGGTTTCGGCGACCGCGCCCTTGGAAACGAGGTAATGCCGTCCGGACTGGTCCCGCACGACGACCGACATGCGGCGCCGCGAAAAATCGAACGGCACTTCGTCGACCAGCGTGTAGGCGGCCTTGAGGCGCTCCGCCGACTCCGGCGTGGCGCGTTCAAGCACGGCTACGTCGAGCAGGTTGCGCAAGCCCGTCTGGTGAAAGCTGTTGAGCCAGGCGAAGTCGAGCACGGCGTCGTCCTCGGCGCCGCGAATATCGGTGTGGCGCTCGAGGATGACGCGATCCTGGGTCAGCGTGCCGGTCTTGTCCGTGCACAGCACGTCGATGGCGCCGAAGTTCTGGATCGCGTTCAGGCGTTTGACGATGACGTCCTTCTTCGCCATCTTCAGCGCGCCCTTGGCGAGGTTGATCGCCACGATCATCGGCAGCATTTCGGGCGTCAGGCCCACCGCTACGGCGACGGCGAACATGAAAGCCTCGAACCAGTCGTGCTTGGTCACGCCGTTGATCAGGAAAACGACCGGCACCATCACCGCCATGAAGCGCAGCATCAGCCAGGCGAAGCGTTTGACGCCCTTGTCGAATCCGGTTTCCACGCGCTGGCCGACGAGCGAACCCGCGAGCGCGCCGAAATACGTGCCGGCGCCGGTCGCCGCGATCACGCCCATGGCGCTGCCGCTGACCACGTTCGAGCCCATGAAGCACAGGCAGCGCGCGTCCAGCGCGGTTTTCGCTTCCTCGTCCGCGTTCGCGAATTTTTCCACCGGCATGGATTCGCCGGTCAGCGCGGCTTGATTGACGAACAGGTCTTTCGCGTGCAGCAGGCGCATGTCGGCCGGCACCATGTCGCCGGCGGACAGGAACACGATATCGCCAGGCACGAGCCCGTCGATTGGCACTTCGAGTTTCTTCGCCACGCGCAGCGGCGCTGCATCTTCATCCGCGCCTTCGGCGTGCTCTTCGACTTCGCGGCGCACCGTGGCGGTATTGCTGACCATGCGCCGCAATTGTTCGACCGCACGGCTGGAACGCGCTTCCTGGAAATGCGCGACGAACACGGCCATCACGACCATCGCGATCATGATGATCGCGCCGATGCGATCGCTCAGTTGCGAACCGGTGATCCAGGTGATCGCCGCGAGTACGGTCAACAGGATGTTGATCGGATTGGTGGCAAAGCGTTCGAGGATGTGCAGCAGGAAGGGTTTTTTCTTCTCCTGCGCAACCACGTTCGGCCCGAATTGTTCGAGCCTGGCTTCGATTTGGTCGGGATTGAGGCCCTCGGCGGACGCATCGAGCCTGGCCAACACGTCCGTGCCGTCCAGGCGTGCGAGCTGGGCCAGCTGCGCCGCTGCGCGCGCAGCGACCTCGCCACGGCCGCGCTCGCGCGTGCCATTGGGGATCAGCATGGAGAAATTGAACAAATCCAGCATGACGACTCCGATCGATGGGCAGCCTGCCATGCGAGCGATTCGGAGTGTGCTGTGCCGCCTTGCGGCGGGATCGGCACGTTACCGCATCAAGCGGAAACGCGCCGTGTATACGGGTTTCCGCGGACTAGCGATGACAAACTGCAGTGAAGCTTCTACTGCAAGGGTCCACGGAAGGACGCCCCCGTATTGAAAAGTTGCGCGCAAGGTAGTCGCGCGCGGCGTGCTTGTCAACGGGGCCGCGCAGGATTCGCGATGCGTGCCGCGACGGCGTCGAAGAATTGCGCCGGCAATTCCGCCCGCACCGGCACGCTCCACCACG
>DASTAL010000158.1:0-1369 GCA_035712685.1 Rudaea sp.
CTCAACCCGATCTTCTACATGGTCAACGCGTTCCGCTACGGCCTGCTCGGCGTCAGCGACGTGCCGCTGTGGATCGCCTACACGCTGATGTTGGCGTTCGTCGTGGCGCTGGCCTCGCTCGGATTGTGGCTGCTGAAGCGCGGGGTCGGGTTGCGCAGCTGAGGCCGCTCTTGCGCCGAATGGATCCGGCCGGCAACACTGCCGGCCACGGCGCGGGGACGCCGTTCCATCGAACAGGGGAAAACCGATGCGTGGAATGACAATGCGCGGCTTGAGTGCTGCGTTGGCGATTGCGTTGCTCGCGCCGGGCCTGGCGCTGGCGCAGGACGCCGATAGCGACGGCGATGCGCAGGCGAAGCAGTTGGTGTCGTCGCTGAACTACCGGCAAGGCGCAGTCGCGCTGGCGCAGGCCGATGCGCACCTGAACCTCGGGCCGCAGTTCCGCTTCCTCGACACGCCCGATGCGCGCAAGGTGCTGGAAGGCCTGTGGGGCAATCCGCCGGACGACAGCGTGCTCGGCATGGTGGTGCCGGCGTCGGTGCCGCTGGACAGCGAACATTCCTGGGCGGTGGTGCTGACCGAATCCGACGACGGCCACGTGTCCGACGAGGATGCGGCCAAGACCGACTACCCGAAACTGCTCAAGCAGATGCAGGAAGCCACCGAGGACGAGAACGCCGAACGCGAGAAGGCGGGTTACTCGGCGCTGCACCTGGTGGGCTGGGCGGAGCCGCCGCATTACGACGCGGCCCGCAAGAAGCTGTACTGGGCGCGCGAACTCGCCGCCGACGGCAGCGCGCAGCATTCGCTCAATTACGACATCCGCGTACTTGGTCGCAGCGGTTACCTGAGCATGAACGCGGTCGCCGGCATGAACGACGTCGCCGCGGTGAAGGCGGGCATGCAGGAGCTGCTGCCCATGGTCGATTTCGACGCCGGCAAGCGTTACGCCGACTACGACGCCAAGACCGACAAGCTGGCCGCCTACGGCGTCGCCGCGCTGATCGGCGGCGGCATCGCGGCCAAGGCCGGGCTGTTCGCCAAGCTCGGCGTGTTGTTGCTGGCGGCCAAGAAATTCATCGTGCTCGGGCTGGCCGCGTTGGCCGGCTTGTGGCGCAAGTTCTTCGGCAAGAAGGGCGGCACGGTCAACTGATCGCAGGTCGTGTCGCCAACGCCTGATGCCCGGTGTTTCCGGGCATCAGCGCCTGGCGGCGAGCTTCGCGTGGACCTGGCCGATGCTCAGCGCCTCGCTTGTTTGCGGCGAGGGCAGGCCGATCTTTTCGCAGAAGGCGATGAAGCGCGGATCGTCGCGCACGTTCAGGAGGATCGGGTCGGCCAGCAGGAAAAGGAGTTCGGCGCGCGGGGTCTT
>DASTAL010000159.1:0-6251 GCA_035712685.1 Rudaea sp.
AACGTCTGTGCGTCAACCGGCAGTTGTACATCCTCGGCGAGTCCGCAAATCGATCTGATCGGCGGCACCGCGCACATCGACGACTACCTCTTCCGCAACGGCTTCGAACCCTAACCCACACGTCAAGTCTTGCCGGCATCCGGCACGGAGGCTAACCTGCAAAGGTAGCCCCCATGATTCCTTCCTTCGTCCATCTCCGCGTCCACAGCGAGTATTCGCTGGTCGATTCGACGATTCGCCTGCCGGACAAGCCCGAATACGGCGATCCAGCCAAGGCGAAGCGGCCGAACCTGATCAGCCGTGCGGTGCAGATGGGCCTGCCAGCGCTGGCGCTCACCGACGAGAGCAACCTGTTCGCGCTGGTCAAGTTCTACCGCGCCGCCGAAGCGAACGGCGTGAAACCCATCGCCGGTGCGGATCTGTGGATTGCCGGTCCCAGTGACGCGTCGCCGTCGCGCCTGACCGTGCTATGCCAGAACCGCGAAGGTTACCTGCACCTTTCGCAACTGATCTCGCGCAGCTACACGCAAGGCCGCCATGGCGACCGCGCGCTGGTCGATCCGGCCTGGTTCGACGGACACGGCGCCGGACTCATCGCACTGGCCGGGCGCGAAAGCGACATCGGCCGTGCCCTCGTCGCCGGCAAGCGCGACGCTGCGCTGGCCAGCACCCGCGCCTGGCTGCGTCACTTCGACGATCGCCTGTATCTGGAATTGTCGCGCTGCGGCCACGCCGACGAGGCGCATTTCATCCCCGCTGCGTTGCAACTCGCCGCCGAGGCGGACTGCCCCGTCGTCGCGACCAACGACGTGCACTTCGGCGTGCGCGAGGATTTCGAAGCACATGAAGCACGGGTGTGCATCCACCAAGGTCGCCTGCTCAACGATCCGAAGCGCCCGCGCGACTACACCTCCGAACAGTACCTGAAATCCACCGAGGAAATGACGGCGCTGTTCGCCGACATTCCCGAGGCGCTGGAAAACAGCGTCGAGATCGCCAAGCGCTGCAATCTGGAAATGAAGTTCGGCGAATACTTCCTGCCGGCGTTTCCGGTTCCGGCGCAGGATTCGGAAGGCTCTTTCATCCGCAGCCAGGCGCAGAAGGGGCTGGAAGCACGCCTGTCCAGGCACGGACTCGCCCCCGGTTTCGCACACGAGGATTACGCCAGCCGCCTCGAACGCGAGCTCGAAGTGATCGTGAAGATGGGCTTCGCCGGATATTTTCTGATCGTCGCCGACTTCATCGGCTGGGCCAAGCAGCACGACATCCCGGTCGGACCCGGACGCGGTTCCGGCGCGGGTTCGGTCGTCGCCTGGGCGCTCGGCATCACCGACCTCGATCCGCTGCGCTATGGATTGCTGTTCGAGCGCTTCCTCAATCCCGAACGCGTGTCCATGCCCGACTTCGACGTCGACTTCTGCATGGACCGCCGCGACGAGGTGATCGACTACGTCGCGCACAAGTACGGTCGCGAAAAAGTCAGCCAGATCATCACCTACGGCACGATGGCGGCAAAAGCCGTGCTGCGCGATGCCGGCCGCGTACTCGGCATGGGCTACGGCCAGGTGGACCAGATCGCGAAACTCATTCCGCTCAAGCCGACCGATCCGCTCAGCCTCGACGACGCACTCGGCACCAGCGAGCGCTCGCGCCGGGAAACCGACCGCATCGTTCCCGAACTCAAGTCGCGCTACGAAGCCGAGGACGAGGTGCGTGAACTGGTTGACCTCGCGCGGCGCATCGAAGACATCGTGCGCAATGCCGGCAAGCACGCCGGCGGCGTGGTGATTGCACCAAGCGCGCTCACCGATTTCGCCCCGCTCTACTGCGAAGGCAGCGGCGACGGCGTCGTCACCCAGTTCGACAAGGACGACGTCGAATCCGTCGGCTTGGTCAAGTTCGACTTCCTCGGCCTGCGCACGCTCACCATCATCGACTGGGCGGTGAAGGCCATCAATGTGCGCCGCGCCGCGACGGGCGAGTCCGCGCTGGACATCGCGCAGATTCCGCTCGACGACGCGCGCGTGTTCGAGCTGTTCAAGCGCGCGCAGACGATCGCCGTGTTCCAGTTCGAAGGCGGCGGCATGCAGCGCATGCTCAAGGACGCCCGGCCCGACCGCTTCGAGGACCTGATGGCGCTGACCTCGCTGTACCGCCCCGGCCCGATGGAACAGATCCCGAGTTTCGTCGCGCGCAAGCAGGGTCGCGAGGCCATCGATTATCCCGACGAGCGCGTCAAGCCGGTGCTGGCAGAGACCTACGGCATCATGGTCTACCAGGAACAGGTCATGCAGATGGCGCAGATTGTCGGCGGCTACTCGCTCGGCGGCGCCGACCTGCTGCGCCGGGCGATGGGCAAGAAGATCGCCGCTGAAATGGCCAAGCACCGCGTCGTCTTCGGCGAGGGCGCGGCGAAAAACGGCGTCTCCGGTGACAAGGCCGACGCCATCTTCGACCTGATGGAAAAATTCGCCGGCTACGGCTTCAACAAGTCGCACGCCGCCGCCTACGCGCTGGTTTCCTACCAGACCGCATGGCTGAAGACGCACTATCCGGCCGAGTTCATGGCCGCCGTGCTGTCAAGCGACATGGACAACACCGACAAGGTCGTGACTTTCCTCACCGAGGCGCGCGCACTGGGATTGACCGTGCAGCCGCCGGACGCGAACGCTTCGACGTATATGTTCGAAGCGACGGATCCGACGACGATCCGCTACGGCCTCGGTGCGGTCAAGGGCGTGGGCCGCAACGCGGTGGAAAATCTCGTGCAGGCGCGCGCGCAAGGCGGCGCGTTCGCGGACCTCTCCGACTTCTGCCGGCGCGTGGATGGGCAAAAGGTCAACAAGCGCGTGCTCGAAGCGCTGATCCTGTCCGGCGCCATGGATGCGCTCGGCGCCAATCGCGCCAGCCTCATGGCGCAACTGCCGGAATGTTTGCGCGCCGCCGAACAGGCCGCGCGCGATGCCGCGGCGGGGCAAAACGACATGTTCGGCGCGACGAGCGCGACGCCAGCGCCGCGCATGGCGCTGGCGAATATTCCCGAGTGGCCGCCCGAACAGCGCCTCGCCGGTGAACGCGACACGCTCGGGCACTATCTTTCCGGCCACCCTACCCTGCTCTGGCGCGACACGCTGGCACAACTGGCGACCTGCCCGATCGGCGAAATCAGCCAGCGCTACCAGCCCCCGAAACCGCGCGCAGACGATGATGGCAACCGCTTCCGCCGTCCGCCGGAAACGCCGTGGGTCGTCGTCGGCCAACTCGTGGACCTGCGCAAACGCGGCACCGACCAGGCCTTCGTGCAGCTGGAGGATTTCAGCGGCCGCATCGAGGTGAGCCTGTTCCGCGAAGCGTTCGTCGAAAACGCGGCCCTGCTGACGCGCGACGCCATCCTCGTCGTCGAAGGCGGCCTGGCCTGGGACGATTTCGCCGGCGCGCTGCGCATTCGCGCAAGGCGCGTATTCACCTTGAATGAAGCCTGCGAGCGCCAGGCAAAACTGCTGCGTATCCGTCTCAACGGCATCGGCGAGGATTTCCTCGATCGCCTGCGCGATACGCTCTCCGGCTATCGCGGCGGACAAACGCCCCTGCGCGTGCAATACGCCAATGCCAGCGGCCATGCCGAAATCGAGCTTGGCCCGGAGTGGCGCGTGCGCGCCACCGCCGACCTCAAGCGCAGCCTCGACGTGCTGCCCGGCGTCAAATCGACCGAATGGGTCCTGAGCCGCTCGAACGGCGCCTGAGGCAGGGTATTCCGCCCCGCCTGTGGCTATAATTCGGGGCTTCGCGTCCACGTTTCCGGCATGAATCCCAACTTCCTCGATTTCGAACAACCCATCGCCGAACTGGAAGGCAAGATCCAGGAGTTGCGCCATGCCAGCCACGGCCAGGCGTTCAACATCGACGACGAGGTGCGCAAGCTGCGCGACAAGCTCAAGCGCAAGACCGCGGAAATCTTCAGGGACCTGACGCCCTGGCAGATCGCGCAACTGGCGCGGCACCCCGCGCGACCCTACACGCTCGACTACCTGCAGACGATCTGCGAGGAATTCCACGAACTCGCCGGCGACCGCGCCTACGCAGACGACGCGGCCATTGTCGGCGGACTCGCGCGCATGGACGGCCGCTCGATCATGGTGATCGGCCAGCAGAAGGGCCGCGACACCAAGACCAAGATCCGGCGCAATTTCGGCATGCCGCGCCCCGAGGGCTATCGCAAGGCGCTGCGCCTGATGCAGATGGCCGAGCGCTTCGGCCTGCCGATCCTCACCTTCATCGACACGCCCGGCGCGTATCCGGGCGTCGGCGCCGAGGAGCGCGGCCAGTCGGAGGCGATCGCGCGCAACCTGCTGGAGATGTCGCAACTGCGCGTGCCGATCGTGTGCACCGTGATCGGCGAAGGCGGTTCCGGCGGCGCGCTGGCGATCGGCGTCGGCGACCGCACGATCATGCTGCAATATTCGACCTACTCGGTGATTTCCCCCGAGGGCTGCGCCTCGATCCTGTGGAAGACCGCCGACAAGGCCAAGGACGCCGCCGAGGCGCTCGGCATCACCGCGCCGCGCCTGCTCGAACTGGGCCTCATCGACAAGGTCGTGCGCGAACCGCTCGGCGGTGCGCACCGCGACCCGCACGCGATGGCGATCCGCCTCAAGGCCGTGCTGCGCAACCAGCTCGACGAACTCGAACGCAGCGACCGCGCCAGCCTGGTCGGCGAGCGCTACAAACGCCTGCGCCGCTACGGCGCCTTCAAGTCGTAGCCTGGTCGACCTCGATCTCGATGCCGCCGATCATGCTGGCGACGAGGTTGTAGAGCGCTCCCCCGATTGCGCCGGCGATGAAGCCAATCACACCGTACATGATCGGAAAGATGATCAGCGCCACAATACCCATCGCGCCACCGATGGCCGAAGCGTGGCCGCCAAAACTGCCGATCATCGCTCCGAACATCATGAACAGCAGAGCGATGAGAACGCCGAAGATGGCCATCAGGACCATCTGGAATACCGCAAGCTTCAATATGCCGACGCGTTTGATGACCATGAAAATCTCCCCATTGATATGAGCCCGCCGCAACCGCGGACGTGCTGACGCTACCCGAGGCCAATGCCTCGCGCAACCGGTTCTGGCACCATGCGCGCATGTCGACATCGTTGACCGACCTGCTGCACGCCCAACTCGATGCACTGCCGCCGGGCCCGCTTGCCGTGGCTTTCAGTGGCGGCGTGGATTCGAGCGCCTTGCTGCATGCGCTCGCGCAATTGCCCGCGGCGCGTGCGCGTGGACTGCGCGCGATCCATGTCGATCACGGATTGCACGACGACAGCGGCGGATGGGCAGCGCACTGCGACGATTTCGCCGCGGGTCTGGAAGTACCGCTGCAAGTCGTCGCCGTGCGCGTGGATCGTACCGCCGGAACAGGGCTGGAAGATGCCGCGCGGCGCGCGCGCCGTGCCGCGTTTGCGCAATCCCTGGGCACCGGCGAATTCCTCGCTCTCGCCCAGCATCGTGGCGACCAGGCCGAAACCGTGCTGCTCAAGCTGCTGCGCGGCGCTGGTCCCGAAGGCCTCGGCGCGATGCGTGCGTTGCGCGAGTGCGGAAAGGGATACCTCTGGCGTCCCTTGCTCGATCTGCCACGCACCGTTTTGGTCGAGTACGCGCGGGCGCACGGCCTGTGCTGGGTCGAGGATCCGAGCAACGCGCAAACGCACCTGTCGCGCAATTTCCTGCGTCACGAAATCCTGCCCCGCCTGACCCGACACTGGCCGCAGGCCGAAGCGGGGTTCGCACACAGCGCGACCTGGCTGCGCGCCGCCGCCGATTTCATCGATGCACAGGCCAACGCCGCGCTGGCAAGCTTGCGCGGGCCCGATCCGGCGACGCTGGATTGGCGCGGCTGGCTGGCCCTGCCGGATGCCTTGCGCGATCCGGTGCTGCGGCGCTGGTTGCGCGAGGCAGGATTGGACGAGCCCGCGCATTTCCACGTCGCCGAACTCGAACGCCAGTTGCTCGCCGCGAACGATCGCCGGCCGTGCGTCACGTTCGATGACACGCAATTGCGCCGTCATCGCGACTGGCTGCATGCGACCCGCCGCGGCAAAGCGCGCGGCGATTGATTCCTGCGAGCCGCTGCGGTAGCGTGCGCGCCATGCGCAAGACCGATCCCAAGCCTTCCGATCCGAAACCTTCAGAGCCAGCCGAATCCGATCGCATCGCCGACTTCGAAAAATCCCTCGACGAACTCGAGAAGC
>DASTAL010000160.1:0-6704 GCA_035712685.1 Rudaea sp.
TCTGAAAGGCTCCAAGACCGAACAAAGTCTGAAAGAAGCGTTTGGCGGCGAATCGATGGCGAACCGCCGCTATCTGTACTTCGCCCAGAAGGCGGACGTGGAAGGCTACAACGACGTCTCCGCCGTGTTCCGCTCCACTGCAGAAGGCGAAACTGGTCACGCGCACGGGCACCTCGAATATCTCGAGCAGTGCGGCGATCCGGCCACCGGCCTGCCGTTCGGCGATACGCGCAACAACCTCAAGGCCGCCATCGCCGGCGAAACGCACGAATACACCGACATGTACCCGGGCATGGCCAAGACCGCGCGCGACGAAGGCTTTGGCGAAGTGGCCGACTGGTTCGAGACGCTGGCCAAGGCCGAGCGTTCGCACGCGAACCGCTTCACCAAGGCATTGAACGATCTTACCTGAGCAATCCCGGCCTCCTTCCCCGCGAAGGAGGCTGTTCCACGCCAAGGATCCGCGCATGGCCGACGAACGCAGCACCTCCCGCGAAGGCAGCCTCGACGCACCGACGCGGCATCCGCTGGACTGGAAGAATCCGCAGTTCTACGACGCCGCCGCGCTCGACGCCGAACTCGAGCGCGTGTTCCACATCTGCCACGGCTGCAGGCGCTGCGTCAGCCTGTGCCAGGCGTTCCCGACGCTGTTCGACCTGGTCGACGAATCGAGCACGATGGAAGTCGACGGCGTGGCCAAATCCGACTACGCGAAGGTTGTCGATCAGTGTTATCTGTGCGACCTGTGCTACCAGACCAAGTGTCCTTACGTTCCTCCGCACGAATGGAACGTGGATTTTCCGCACGTGATGCTGCGCGCCAAGGCGGCAGCGCATAAACGTGGCGAGACGAAGACCAGCGCGAAGGTTCTTTCCTCGACCACGGCCGTCGGCAAGCTGGCGACGATTCCCGTCGTCGTCGAAGCGGTGAACGCGGCCAACCGCAGCGGCCTCGGCCGCAAGCTGCTGGAAAAGACGCTCGGCGTGCATCCAGACGCACGCGTGCCGGCGTACACCGCGCGCACCGCGCGCAAGCGCCTCAAGCACCTGGACGGCAGCGGCGACGCACAGCCGGCGGGACGCACGCGCGGCAAGGTCGCGATATTCGCAACCTGCTATTGCAATTTCTCCCAGCCCGAACCGGTGGAGGATCTCGCCGCCGTATTGCGCCACAACGGCGTCGCCGTGAAACTCGTCGAGCGCGAGGTTTGCTGCGGCATGCCCAAGCTCGAACTCGGCGACCTGGAGTCCGTGGAAAAGTATAAAAAGCAGAACATCCCCGTACTTGCAAACGCGATTCGCGACGGCTGGGACATCAGCGCGACGATTCCTTCGTGCGTACTGATGTTCAAGCAGGAGCTGCCGCTGATGTTCCCGGACGACGAAGACGTGCAACTGGTCAAGCGCCACATCTTCGATCCGTTCGAATACCTGTGGCAGCGGCACCAGGCCGGACTGCTGAAAACCGATTTTCCCAACGCGCTCGGCAAGATCGCCTACCACGCGCCCTGCCACCAGCGCGTGCAGAACATCGGCCCGAAGACGCGCGACGTCCTTGCACTGGTTCCCGGTACCGAAATCCAGACGATCGAGCGCTGCTCCGGCCACGACGGCACCTACGGCGTCAAGGCCAAGACCTACGCGTTCTCGCGCAAGATCGCCAAGCCCGTGGAAAGCCGCGTCGAACAGATCGCGCCGGCGCATTTCGCCAGCGACTGCCCGATGGCGGCCAGTCACATCGCGCACGGACTCGGCGACAAGCCGCCGGCGGAGAGTCCAATCGGCCTGCTGCGTCGCGCCTACGGAATCTGAAATGCAGAAACTGAATCCTGCCGATTTGTACACGCTCGAGGCCTACGCACGCGAGCGCCCCGCGTTCCGCGCGCGCGTGCTCGCGCACAAGCGCTCGCGCAGCGTACACCTCGGCGCGCACCTGACCTTGCTCTTCGAGGATCGCCTGACGATCCAGTACCAGGTGCAGGAAATGCTGCGCATCGAACGCATCTTCGAAGAAGCCGGCATCCGCGACGAACTCGACGCCTACAACCCGCTGATTCCGGATGGCGCGAACCTCAAGGCGACGCTGCTCATCGAATATCCCGACCCGGAAGTGCGCGCGCGCAAACTCGTCGAACTGCGCGACATCGAACATCGCATCGCGCTTCACGTCGGCGAGCTCGCGCCAATCGCCGCCATCGCGGACGAGGACATGGAGCGCAGCAACGCCGAAAAGACTTCGGCCGTGCATTTCCTGCGCTTCGAGTTGCCACCTGCGCATGTCGCGGCATTCAAGCGCGGCGATGCCGCACAGCTCGCCGTCGATCACCCCGCCTATCAGGGCAAGACGACGCTGGACGCGCCAACGCACGCGGCGCTGGCCGCCGATCTCGCGGATCCCGCGGGTTGAATCGCCGCACGCTTCTGCTCGTTCTGGCCGCGCTCGTTCTCGTGGCCGTTTGGCAGCGTTCGCATCGCGCGATCCACCACGGTCCCGGCGTGCTCGTGGCCGAAATCCCACGGCAGGAACGCATCGATCGCGACGCATTCGAGCTGCGCAAGGGCGACTATTCGGTCAGGCCGCTCGCCACGTTCTCGCTATCGGCGCGCGTGCTTTCGCGCGCCGATTATTCCTGGGACGCGGGGGCGGCGCTGGCGCCGGTCGATCTCGCGCTCGGCTGGGGGCGCATGTCGGACAGCGCGGTGCTCGACAAGATTTCCATTTCCCAGTCCGGACGCTTCTACTTCTGGCGGGTACGCGAATTTCCGATCCCCGAACGCGAGATCATCGAATCCAGCGCGAACATGCACCTGATTCCCGCCGATGCGGCCGTCGAACGCGAAATCAAGCGCACGCGCGACGGCGACATCGTCGAGTTCGACGGCTACCTCGTCGAAGTGGACGGTCCGAAAGGCTACCGCTGGATCAGTTCGCTCACGCGCAGCGACTCGGGTGCCGGCGCCTGCGAACTGGTTTGGGTCGAGCATTTCGCGATCGTGCCACGACATTGAACGCAGTTACGGCGAACAAGCCGATGCCACGACGCCCGGACGGCAGCGTGTGGCGTTCTCCCCGATCTGCTTGCGCGCATTCCCCGCGGCGGTGCTGTCGAAGGTGGAGACCTCGAACGTGCGCACGTAAGTCTGGCCTGCGAACACGGCCTTGAATTGCCAGGCGCCGAACGGCGCATCCTCGGGCAATGCGTATTGCCAGTCGAACGCGGTGCCGGAATAGAACGGCGACGGCAGATGCTGGCCGGCCAGGTCGAAATCCCATTGCGCGAACACGCTGCCATCCGGACGCAGCACGCTGAAGTTCGTGACTTCACCGTTGCGCTGGTCGCGCCACGAGGCGAACAGCCACAACGTGTCGCCCGGCGCGAATGTATTCTTGTAATTCGGTGCATCGTCGACATTCGCCCCGTTCGCGTAGCCACAGGCCGCCTGCACGGGTTCGGCCGAATGCGTGCTCAGCGTATCGATGTGCGGATCCTCGTAGGGCTGGAACACCGCCCACAGGTCCGGTCCGGCATTGCACTGGCCATGGCGCGGATCGACCACGGCGCCGTTCGCATCGCGCAGTTCGAAATGCAGGTGCGGGCCGGTGGACTGGCCGGAACTGCCGACCAGGCCGAGGTAATCGCCCGCCGCCACGTGCGCGCCGACCGGCAAGCTGGTGAGCGAACCTTTGCGCAGGTGCATGTAGATCGCGGTGAGGCCATCGTCCTGGCGAACGTAGACCATGTTCGCGCCGCTGCTGCCGTCGAACGCGCATTGGCGGTCGAAGTTGCCGTCGTCCTTTTCGATGATCGTGCCCGACGCCGCGGCGACGACCTGCACCACGCCCTGATCCATCATCAGCCACGCGAACGGCCACAGGTAGTAGTCGGTGCCGGCGTGGTTGTAACCGCTGGCCAGATCGTAGGTGCGCGTCCCGCAGGTGTAGTCCTGCACGAATCCGGGATAACGCGGATCGTGGTCGACGAAATACTTGGTGCCGTGATAATCGAACTGATCGAAGGCCGGTACCGGACGCAGCGGCCATTGCAGGTCGTTGACGGCGGTCTGCGCGAACGCCGACGGCAAGGCTCCGCTGCGGCGCAGGCGCTCGAGATTCCGCGCGGCGCGGCGATCCGCCAGCGCGCGCGCCTGCGGCGACGGCGCGTCCACAAAATCGCCGTCGCCGACCCAGTAGCCGCCCGCTGGCGGCGTCTGCGCGAACGCGCCAAGGCAGAAACCTGCGCACAGCGGAATCGACAGCCACCTCATTGGCGTTCGCCCAAACGCCGCGACCGGGAAAAATCTACGCTGCGCAGGCGCGTTCGGCAAGCTTGGCGCGTTGCAGGCCGCGCTCGATGTCGGCACGCAGGTCGTCCGGCGCCTCGATGCCGACCGACAGCCGCAACAGGCCATCGCCGATGCCGGCGCGGCGGCGCGCGTCGGCATCCATGCTCGCATGCGTCATCGTCGCCGGATGCGCGACGAGGCTTTCCACGCCGCCCAGCGATTCGGCCAGGGTGAAGCATTCAAGACCCGTGACGAAGGCCGCCGCCGCGGCTTCGCCGCCGGCCAGATCGAAACTCAGCATCGCGCCGAATCCGCGTTGCTGGCGGCGCGCGAGCAAATGGCCCGGATGCCGGCTCAGGCCCGGAAAGTACACTTTTTCCACGGCATCGCTTGCGAACAGCATTTCCGCCAGCGCGGTCGCGTTGGCCTGATGCACCGCCAGGCGCGGCCCGAGCGTGCGCAACCCGCGCAGGGTGAGATAACTGTCGAAGGGTGCACCGGCCAGCCCGAGGCAGTTACACCACCAGGTCAACTCCTCGCCGACGGCGGAGTCCTTCCACACCACCGCTCCGCCGACCACATCGGAATGGCCGTTGAGGTACTTCGTCGTCGAATGCACGACCACGTCCGCGCCGAGCGCGAGCGGTTGCTGCAATACCGGCGACAGGAACGTGTTGTCGACCGCGACGAGCGCGCCGAACGCATGCGCGCTCGCGCACGTCGCCGCGATGTCGGTGATGCGCAGCAGCGGATTGCTCGGTGTCTCGATCCAGACCAGCTTCGGCTTGCGCGCGAGTGCCGTGGTCAGCGCCGCGCAATCGGCAAAGTCGACGAACTCCACGGCGTACAGGCCGCGCGCCGCCTGCGCCTTGAACAGGCGATAGCTGCCGCCGTAGCAGTCGTGCGGCGCGACCAGCAGGTCGCCGGGCTGCAACTGCGCCGTCAATAGCGCGATGGCGGCCATGCCGGACGCGGTCACCACGCCGCCGGCACCGCCTTCGAGTTCCGCCAGCGCGCCTGCCAGCGTGTCGCGCGTCGGGTTGCCCGAACGCGTGTAGTCGTAGCGGCGCTTGCACGCGAATCCGGCAAAACTGTAGTTGCTCGACAGGTACAACGGCGGCATTACCGCGCCGTGCGCCGCATCGGCGTCGACGCCGGCACGTGCGGCGATCGTGGCGATGTGGCGGCTCATTCGCCTTCTCCCAGTGCAGCGCGCAGGACTTCGGCAACGGCGGCCTCCTCCTTGAGGAACGCATCGTGCCCGTGCGGCGAGGAAATCTCCACCAGACGGCAATGCGGCGCGCGCTGCGCGAAGTCGCGCGTGAGCGACGGCGGCACGAGTTGATCCTCGATCACGCCAAGCATTGTCGTCGGCGCATGGATCGTGGCCGGGTCGATGCCGTGCGAATCGAGCGATTCTCCCAGGCACCGGTACGCATCGGCGTTGAAACGCGCGGCGAATCGGACGCCGTGATGCTCCAGCCATGGCAGCACCTCGCCCGCATCGCCGAACCGCGATTCGATTTCGGCATGGGTGACATAACCCAGGATGGCGAGTTGGCGCGCCAGGGCCAACGCAGGCCGTGAATCCTCACCGAGTTCCAGGATCGCGCGTTGCACATGCCGGAAGGCACGCGCAAACGCCGAACTGCGATGCGCGCTGCACAACAGCGCGAGATGGCGCAGGCGCGCGCCGAGCAAGGCTGCCAGATGCTGCGCGACCGCCCCGCCATACGACGCGCCGACCAGCAGGTGTACGCGGCGCGCGCCCAGGCGATTGACGAGCAGCAGCAAGGCGCGCGCCTGGTCGGCGCTGGAGATGCGCGCGCCGCGTGTCGGACTCGACGCGTCCGCGCCGCCGAGCCAGTCCACGGATAGCAGGCGGTATCGGCGCGTATCCAGCGCCTGGCCTTCGCCGCACTGGCTTTCCCACCATCCGTCGCCGTCAGGTGCACAGCAGCGCGCATGAGCGGAAATGCCGCCGAGCACGACGACGAGCGGCTCGGCATCCGGACCGACGCATTGCCAGGCCAGTTGCGCGCGTTGCAGTTGCTCGCCGGATTCCAGCCGGAATGGCTCCGGCAGCGCCAGCACGCCACGCGCCCACTGGCACAGGGGCGGCGCCGATTCGGTTTGCGGAGTTGCGGACATGCATCGCCCTCGGTCGGGTGACGCGCATCCTAACTTCCGCACTTATGGACGTCAAGACGTTTAGACGTCTATTTACCTCATTACGTCGGCTCTGCCACCGGTGCCGGCCGCCTGCGTACCGAGCCGACGAAGATGCCGAGCAGCGACAGGGCGAGGCCGATCCAGTCCGACGCGCCGGTCGGACGCGCAAACAGGATCACGTCGAGCACGAACGACAGCGCCGGCTGCAAAAGCAGCAACAACCCGACCAGCGATGCGGGCAACTGCGGC
>DASTAL010000161.1:0-1919 GCA_035712685.1 Rudaea sp.
GCCGATGCGCTCACGCTCGCGCGTGAAGTGCGGCAAGCGCGGCTCGACGCGCTCGTCTATCCCGAAATCGGCATGGATCCGAAACATCAGGCGCTCGCCGGACTGCGCCTCGCGCCGGTGCAATACGCGCTGTACGGGCATCCGGCGACCAGCGGCGCGCCGAATATCGATTATTTTTTCAGCGGCGCGGAACTGGAACCAGCGGACGCCGATGCACATTATCGCGAAAAGCTCGTGCGCCTTCCGGGACTCGGCACGCAGCCGCTGTCCCCGCCTGCGCCGGGCGATGGCGCGTGGTTCGATGCGCTCGCGGGCGATACGCCGCTCGTGCTGTGCCTGCAGAATTTCATCAAGCTGATTCCCGCGTTCGACGCGACGCTGGCGCGCATCGCCGCGGAAACCGGCGCGCGCATCGGCTTCTTCACGCGCAATCCGCCGCTGATGCGCGTGTTTCGTGCGCGCATCGAGGCTGCGTTCGCGACACGCCATCTCGATCCCGCCAAACATCTGGTGTTCCTGCCGGTTCAAAACCATGCCGACTACCTCGCGGGGATCGCGCGTTCGCCGCTGGTGCTGGATTCGCCGTGGTTTTCCGGCGGCGGCACCAGCCTCGATGCTTTCAGCGTCGGCACGCCGGTGTTGGCCTGGGAAGGCGCGATGGCGCGCGGTCGGCAGACCTCAGCCATGCTGCGCATGCTGGAAATCCCGGAATTGATCGCCATGGACGAGGACGATTACGTCGCCAAGACGGTTGCCT
Organism: Rudaea sp.; assembly: GCA_035712685.1. Taxonomy (GTDB): domain Bacteria; phylum Pseudomonadota; class Gammaproteobacteria; order Xanthomonadales; family Rhodanobacteraceae; genus Rudaea. Next base: position 758 of record DASTAL010000161.1, read on the forward strand.
TGATTCGCGAACCTGCACGACGCGAAGCCCTGCGCGGGACGATCGGTGCGCGCCAAACGCGCCTCTTCGACGACGCCGCGGCAGTGCGCGCGTTCGCGGATTTTCTCCTCAGCGTTCGAGCTGTTTGAGCCGATACAGCGCTTCCAGCGCGTCCTTGGGCGTCATCATGTCGGGATCGAGTTCGCGCAGCGCGAGTTCCGCGGCGGAAGGCGCCGGCGGCGCGAACAATCCCATCTGGGGCGAGCTTTCGGATGGCGCGTTCGCGGCGCGTTCCACGTCGGCGTGCTGCTGTTCGAGTGCTGCGAGATAACGGCGCGCGTCGGCGATGACGTGTTTCGGCACGCCCGCGAGCGCGGCCACGTGCAGGCCGAAACTGCGGTTGGCGGGTCCTTGCTTGACCGCGTGCATGAAGACGAGGTCATCCCCGTATTCGATGGCGTCAAGGTGCACGTTGGCGATGCCGGGATATTGCGCGGCCAGGTCGGTAAGCTCGAAATAGTGCGTGGCGAACAAGGTGAAGGCGCGGTTGCGCGTCGCCAGTTCCACCGCGCAGGCCTGGGCCAGCGCGAGGCCATCGTAGGTGCTGGTGCCGCGGCCGATTTCGTCCATCAGCACCAGCGAATACTTGGTCGCATTGTGCAGGATGTTCGCGGTCTCGCTCATCTCGACCATGAACGTCGATTGCCCGCGCGACAGGTCGTCGCCTGCACCGATGCGGGTGAAGATGCGGTCAATGGGGCCGATTTCCGCCGTATCCGCCGGCACGAAGCTGCCGACGTGGGCGAGCAGCACGATCAGCGCGCACTGGCGCATGTAGGTCGATTTGCCGCCCATGTTCGGGCCGGTGACGATGAGCATGCGACGTGCGTCGTCGAGCGCAAGGTCGTTCGGCTCGAACGGTTCGCTGCGCACGCGCTCGACCACCGGATGGCGCCCGCGCACGATGCGGATGCCGTCTGCGTCCGTCAATGTCGGCGCTTTCCAGTTCAGCGCGTCGGCGCGTTCGGCGAGGTTCGCCAGAACGTCGAGTTCGGCCATCGCGGCGGCGGCACGCTTGAGCGGTTCGAGGCGCGTGCCGAGGAAATCCAGCAAGCCCTCGTACAGCGCGCGTTCGCGCATCAGCGCGCGCTCGCGCGCGGACAGCACCTTGTCCTCGAAGGCC
>DASTAL010000162.1:0-1724 GCA_035712685.1 Rudaea sp.
GAGCGCCTGCAGACCGGCGTCGCCATGCCGGTCAAGGCCGGCGACAAATTGCGCTTCGGTTCGATTGAAGTCGAACTCATCGGCGCCTGACGAGGAAAACGGCATGGCTACGAACGAAAACGAATGGCAGGGCGCGCTGTCGGCCATCGACCTGTCGGCGATCGAAGCGCTGAAGAAGCTCAAGCAGGAACACGACCAGCTGTCCGAACGCCTGAAATCGATGGAGGCGATGAAATCCAACTTCGCCGACGCGGTGTACGTGCGCGTGCGCGCCGACTACGAAAAACGCATTGCGGCGCTGGACGCGGAAGCCGCGCCGCTCAAGCAGGCCGCGCGCGAGCAATACAAGAACCTGCGCGCCCTGCTGGCGCGCTTCGAGGCGGACCACGAGGCGGTCAAGCTCGACCAGCAGGAACTCGAACTGCGCCACCAACTCGGCGAATTCGACGACAAGGAATTCGCCAAGCGCATCAAGGCCATCGAGAACACGGTCGCCGAGCGCGGCCAGGCGCGCGCACGCGGGCTGGAGTTGAAGGCGCGCTTCCTCGAAGCGTTCCACAGCGAAAGCGAACTGGAGCAGGCCGATGCCGGCGGCACGAACCGCTTCTCGATGGCGGACCTGGCCGCCGCGCAGGCGAGCACCCGCGAAGTCGCCGCCATCGCCGGTGGCGACGCACCGCCGAATCGGACCCAGACCATGCCGGCGCTCGATATTCCCGAGCCGCCGCGCGCGCCCGCGCCACCGCCAGCGGCCGCGGGCGGTGCGACGCAGATTTTCCGCGCCGCCCGCCTGGTGCCGCAAAATCCCGAAGCCGGCAAGCAGACCTACACGCTCACCCTCAAGCCAGTTGACATCGGCGCCGATGCCGGCAACGACGTGCGCATCGGCGGCCCGGGCGTGGATCCCAAGCACGCCAAGATCGTGGTCAGCATGGGCGGATTCACCGTCGTCGATCTCGGCAGCAAGCACGGTACGCGCGTGAACGCGGAAAAGGTACGCGAACGACCACTTGCCAACGAAGACGTGATCCAGATCGGCGCGGCAAGATTCGTTTTCCGCGAAGGCTGAAAGACCCTTGGCCATCCACATCGCCCAGGAAATGCAGGACGGCGTGCGCATCCTCGCGCTGTCCGGGCGCCTGGATACGGAAACCGCCGCCGACGTGGAGCTGGCGCTGCAGGATCTGCTCGCGGCGGGCGAACGCCGGTATCTCGTCGACCTTGCCGGCATCGGCTACGTCAGCAGTGCCGGTTTGCGCGTCCTGCTTGCGCTGGCCAAGAAACTCGACGGCGGCAAGGGCGAGCTGAAACTGTGCGGATTGAACGCCTCCGTGAATCAGGTGTTCGAGATGACCGGCTTCTGCAAGCTGTTTGCGATCTTTCCGAACCGCGACGCGGCGCTCGGCCAGACGACGAAACTCAAACCCGAAGCCGAACTTGCGCAGCATGCCGCGCGGCTGCTTGGCGCCGGCTCCCTGCCTTCGCCGCCGCACGCACAGGCCGACGCGCTGGCGCGTGCCGCGGCGTCGGTGCTCGGACTCAAACCAATGGCCGCTTCGTACGTCAGCGCCGCGGGCATGACCCCGGTGCGCGCCGTGCCGGCGCCGCCGGCGTCAAAACCGGCCGGCTTTCTGGACAAGTTGAAGGGCTGGTTCGGAAAAACTAAGTAGGGCGTTCGCGCGCCACCGTGATCAGGGTCAGATCGTCGCTCTGCGATTTTCCGT
>DASTAL010000163.1:0-1322 GCA_035712685.1 Rudaea sp.
GGCTACGAGTTGGACCACATCTCCGGCTGCGGCGGCACCACCAGTTTCTCGACCACGTTCACGACCGGCGCGATCAATGCCAGCTGCACGGTGACTGCCACGTTCGTCGTCGCGCTCGGCGCGTCCACGTCCAAGACGGACGTGTCCTGCAATGGCGGCGTCAACGGCACCGCAACGGTTCTTGCCGCGAATGGCGTGCCGCCGTATTCGTACTCATGGTCGCCTTCCGGCGGAACGGCCGCGACCGCGACCAGTCTGGCGGCGGGCACCTACACGGTTACGGTTACGGACGGTCGCAATATCCAGGTGCAGAAGTCGGCCACCGTCAACCAGCCGACGGCGTTGGGGCTGGGTCCGGCGAGCATTTCCGACGGCCTGGTCAACTGGCCGTACGCGCAAGGGTTTTCGGCGAGTGGCGGCACGCCGGGTTATACCTATGCCGTGACTTCGGGCGCGGTGCCCGGGTTGTCCATGTCCAGCGGCATATTGAGCGGTACGCCGAGCGTTGCAAACAATTACAACGTCGGCGTAACCACGACCGACGCCAACAGCTGCACCAAGACCACCAACTACCCGATGCAGGTGCGCGCGACAATGGGCCTTCTGAGCGTCAGCGACGGCACGGGATTCGCCGCCTACGGCCAGCCGGTCGATTACACGGTCAGCCTGAGCAACGCGACCGGCTTTACCGTGAGCGGCATCGCCGTGACGGCGACACTGCCGTCGGCGCTCGGCACGGCATCGTGGCAATGCCTGAGCAACGGCAGCAACGGGGTAGTCTGCAATGGCGCTTCGAACAACGGTGCGCTCAGCGACACGGCGGTGACGATACCGGCCGGGCAGACCGCCAAATGGAACATCCATGCGACGGTTCTCGCCGCACCTGCCGCCGGCAGCGCCGACGTCAACGTCAGCGCGAGTTACGCGACGCCGGCCACGGACAGCGACATGCTGGTCATTTTCCGCGATGGATTCGGTGGCAGCGGAGGCAACTGAGGCGCGCACCCGCTTTGCTACCATGGCGCAACTGGGCGCCCACGGGGATTGGCAATGGATGGATTCCTGCAACGCTTGCGCGAACGCAAGCTCGTGCAATGGGCGCTGGCCTACGTCGCGTTCGCGTTCGCGCTGCTGCAGGGCATCGACATTGTTGCGCAGCGATTCGGCTGGCCGGAATCCGTCGAACGCATCCTGATCCTTGCATTGTGCGTTGGTTTCTTCGTCGCGCTGGTGCTGGCCTGGTACCACGGCGAACGCGGCGCGCAGCGCGTGTCGAGTACCGAACTGGTGATCCTCGCGCTGCTGCTGGCCATCGGCGGCGG
>DASTAL010000164.1:0-2278 GCA_035712685.1 Rudaea sp.
TTTTCCAGCGCCAGCGATTGCGAGAACTTGATCAGGAACGCCTTCGACGCGCCATACAGCGTGTGCCCGGCCGAACCCGGGATGTGTCCGGCCAGCGAAGCGATGTTGAGGATGCGGCCGTAACCGCGCTGCTGCATGCCCGGCAGCAATTGGTAGATGAGCTCGCAGGGCGCGGTCATCAGCACGCGGATGAAATCCGCATGCGTGCGCCACGAAGGCGCGAGAAAACTGCCGGGCACGCCGTAGCCGGCGTTGTTGACCAGGATGTCGATGGCGATGCCGCGGCGGGTGATTTCCGCGCACAGGTTTTCCACGGCGGCGGGATCGGCCAGGTCTGCGGCGATGCATTCGCAACGAACGCCATGCTTTTCGCGCAGTTCGGTGGCGAGCGCGTCGAGGCGCTCCGTGCGCCGCGCGGTCAGCACCAGCGCGCAGCCGCGCGCGGCGAGTTCACGCGCGAAGGCGGCACCGATGCCGGCCGAGGCGCCGGTGACGAGGGCGAAGCGGTTCGCATGAATGGCTGTGTCCATGCGGCGATTCTATCCTCTTGCCGGTTGGGTTATCCTGCGCGCCGCTGATATTCGGGGTTGGCCATGCGTCGCAAGATCGTCGCCGGAAACTGGAAAATGCACGGGTCGCGCGCGAGCGCGCGTGCGCTCGTCGATGCGATCGCGAAGGCGGCGCCGATGGACTGCGAGGTTGCGGTATTCCCGCCGTTTCCGTATCTCGCCGAATTGATCTCGTCGCATGTGGGCACGTCGATCCAATTCGGTGCGCAGGACGTCAGTGCTCACGACAAGGGCGCGTTTACCGGCGAGGTCGCGGCGGCGATGGTCAGGGATATCGGCGCGCGCTACACCCTGGTCGGGCATTCCGAGCGCCGCCAGTACCACGCCGAGTCGAACGAGGTCGTCGCGGCCAAATACGCGCAGGCGCAGGCGGCGAACCTGGTACCCGTGCTGTGCGTGGGCGAGACGCTGGAACAACGCGACGCCGGTCAAACCGAGGCCGTGATCGCCGCGCAACTCGATGCCGTGATTGCGCGCAGCGCGGCCGCGAGCCTGGCGGCAGCGGTAGTCGCCTACGAGCCGGTCTGGGCGATCGGCACCGGGCGCACGGCGACGCCGGATCAGGCCCAGGCCGTACATGCGTTCATCCGTGACAAAATCCGCCGGGAAGATGCTAAAATCTCCGGCTCGCTGCCGATTTTGTATGGCGGCAGCGTGAAGCCGGACAATGCGGCCGGGCTGTTTGCCCAGCCGGATATCGACGGCGGATTGATCGGCGGCGCCTCTCTGGTCGCCGCGGATTTTCTGGCCATCTGCGCCGCGGCGCAGGGTTGAATCGACGGAATTACCCATGCTGCTCACGATTTTCAACATCTTCTATGTGCTCGTCGCCCTCGCGATGTGCGTGCTCATCCTGCTGCAGCGCGGCGACGGCGCGGCAGCAGGCTCGGGCTTCGGCGGCGGCGCCTCGGCGACGGTGTTCGGCGCGCGCGGCGCGTCCACGTTCCTGTCGCGCAGCACGGCAATCCTTGCCGCTGTGTTTTTCATCCTCAGCATCGCGATGGGCATTTACCTGCATCCCGTCGCGAACCCGAACGCCGATCTCGGCATAATGAGCGGCGTCGGCACGTCCGAGCCCGCCAAGGCGCCCGCGCCCGTGGCGGTACCCGCCGCGCCGGTCAAGAGCGACGTGCCGGCAGCTCCCGCCAAGACCGATGTGCCGGCCGCGACGCCGGCTCCGGTTGCAGCGCCAGCGGCGGAAAAGAAAGACGGTGGCAAACCGGAAGCTACAAAGAAACAGTAATCATTCTCTTTGCCCAGGTGGCGGAATTGGTAGACGCACTACCTTGAGGTGGTAGCGCCGAAAGGCGTGGAGGTTCGAGTCCTCTCTTGGGCACCAACAAACAAACCCGCGCGAGCGGGTTTTTTTGTCGCTTCGCATTGCGTGTGCGGCGGCGCGCATGCGAAAATCGGCCGGCTTTGCTGACCTGCCATGAGGTGACTCGTCCCGTGCTGGCCGAATACCTGCCGATACTCCTGTTCCTGATTGTCGCCGGCGGCATCGGCGTGGCCCTGCTCTGCATCGGCGCGCTGCTGGGGCCGCGCAGCGCGAACAAGGAAAAATCCGAGGCCTACGAATGCGGTTTCGAAGCGTTCGAGGACGCGCGCATGAAGTTCGACGTGCGCTATTACCTGATCGCCATCCTGTTCATCATTTTCGATCTGGAAATCGCCTTCCTGTTTCCGTGGGCGGTGGTGTTCAAGCACAT
>DASTAL010000165.1:0-2706 GCA_035712685.1 Rudaea sp.
CTCGTGGGCCAGGATGTTGAGCAGGATTTCCGAATCCGAATCGGTGTTGATGTGGCGGCGGTCGTCCTCGTACATCTCGCGGCGCAGCGACTCGGTGTTGACGAGGTTGCCGTTGTGGCCGAGCGCGATGCCGTAGGGCGAATTGACGTAGAAGGGCTGGGCCTCGGCCGAGCTTTCCGATCCCGCCGTCGGATAGCGGCAGTGGCCGATGCCGACGCGGCCGCGCAACTTGAGCATGTCCGCACTGCCGAAAACGTCGCGCACCAGCCCCGCGCCCTTGTGCAGGCGCAGGCGCTCGCCATCGACCGTGGCGATGCCGGCGGCGTCCTGGCCGCGGTGCTGCAGCACGGTCAGTGCGTCGTACAGCGAGGCCGCGACTTCGGATTTTCCGACGATGCCGATGATTCCGCACATGAGGGGTTCGCCTATTCGAATCAGACCGCGGAGTTGTTGTGGGAATCCGGCAATTTCTGCGGTGCGGCCGGTATCTGCGGCAGGATGCCGCGCAAATCAAGGTACTTGGTGGCCTCTGGCGGCAACCGCGCCGACAGCCATTGCGCATAGCCCTGGAACGCCGGCAGCAATTGCGACTGGTGCCACCACGGATCGCGCGGCAGCGGCGTGAAACCGAGCAGCAGCACGGTGATCGTGACCAGGGCCAGTCCACGCACCAGTCCGAACACCATGCCGAGCAGACGATCGCTGCCCGACAAGCCGCTGCCGGCGACAAGCTTGCGCATTGCAAGATTCACGATTCCACCCACGACGAGCACGGCCAAGAAACACAATCCGTAACCCAGCAGCATTCGAATCGACGGCTCGTGGATCGCGGTAAACCGCGCTGCAAGCATGTCGCCGAACTGCCAGGCGAACCAGAACGCCAGCACCCAACCCGCCAACGCCAGCACCTCGCCGATGAAACCGCGCATCAGACCCATCAATACCGACAGGCCCAACGCGGCGAGAATGCAGTAATCGGCCCAATTCATCTTGGGAGCACCCGCATGCATTCGTGCGTTGTCGACTTCGATTGCGCGCGAAACTTCCCACAACCCCCGCCGAGCGCCTGCTTCGCATTTGCTCGGCGCCCCCTTGACTCAAGGGGGTGAAAAACAGGCCAGGGAATCCCGCTCCTCACGGCACGGTCACGATGATGCCTTTCACTTTCAATTTCGCGTCGATATCGCCGCGCGCCTTGTCGGCGCCGGCCCGGTCAGCGTAGGGACCGGCGCGGACTTTCCACAGCATCGCATCGCCCGCGCCAGCGCGCTCGACGAATCCGGCGAAGGACGCGGCACGCAGGCGATCGCGCAGCTTGTTCGCCTCGGCCTCGGACTTGAACGCGCCAAGCTGCACCGCCCAGCCGCCGGCGCGATTGGCCGGAAGGGCGTTCGCGGGCGCATCGGCGGCTGGCTGCGCCGCGGCGGCGAGTTCGATCACGCTGCTCGGCACTTTTGGTTCCGCCTGCTTGATCTTCAGGCGTGCGGTCTCCGCAGCGGCGCGGTCAGCGAACGGACCGACGCGCACACGTTGCATGGACTTGCCCTGGTAATCGGCGGCCTCGTCATAGGCGGCGAATCCGCGCTTCTTCAGCGCGGCGACCAGCGCATCGTCATGGCCGCGGTCGGCGTAGACGCCCAGGTGCACGGCGAAGCGGCCTTCTGCTGCCGCTGCGTTCGGTGGAGCGACGGGCGCCGCGGCGGGTGGCGCTGGCTTCGGTGTCTCGGCCTGCACCGGTGCCGGTTTCGGCGCTTCGACGGTTTTCGCCGGAGCCGGCGCGGAATTTTCCGGACGTGCATCCACCACCGGTGTCGCGTGCGTATCCACCGTGACGACCTTGTCGGGATTGGCGGCCGGGGTCGCGACCGACTCCGTGCCCGTCACCGGCAGGGTGCGGGTCTGGAAGTCGCGGTCGGGCGGCTTGGGAATATCGAGGTTCAGCGTCGTGTTCTGCGGCTGCGGCGGCGCATTGCCCAGAAACATCGGCACGAAGATCACGGCCAGTGCGATCAGCACGGCGGCGCCGATCAGGCGTTGTTTGAGTGCGGAATCCATGGGCGGCTCCTCGACAATCGGCGCGATTCAACCGGTGCGATTATACCCGCTGCAGTCATGCGAAACCTGTACGCCGCGCCCATTCCAGTGCCGGCGCGGCGACGAAAAACGAGCCGAATGCAAGGATGCGATCGTCCGCCGCGGCTTGTTCCAGCGCGGCATCGAGCGCGGCATCGACGCGATTGTATTCGAGCGTCGTCGCCACGGGCATGCGTTCGCGCAATTGCGCGGCGTTCAGGCCGCGCGGACTGTCGGCGTCGAGCCCGCACAGATGCCACCGTGCGATCAGCGGCACCAGCGGTGTAACGATTCCGCCGACATCCTTGTCCGAGAGCGCGCCGAATACCGCGATATTGCGGCCGCGCGGCGGATGCGCGGCCAGCCACTGCGCGAGCACGCGTGCGGCCTGCGGATTGTGGCCGACGTCGATGACAAGATCAGGCGCGTCGTGTTTTTGCAGCCGTTGCAGGCGCGCCGGAACACGCGCTTCGCGCACGCCGCGGGCGATGGCGCCGGCGTCCCAACCGAGCCGTTCGCGCAAACTGTACAAGGCCATGATCGCGGCAGCGGCGTTGTCGAACTGGCAGGGCGCGGCGAGATCGGGCTCGGGCAGCAGCAGCGCGGTGCCTTCGCACTCCCAGCGCCAGGCGT
>DASTAL010000166.1:0-3002 GCA_035712685.1 Rudaea sp.
CTCGAAACCATCGGCCGCACGCCGATCGTCCGCATCAACCGCCTCGCGCCGAAGGGCGTGGACATGTACGTGAAGGTCGAAGCCTTCAACCCGATGTCGTCGGTCAAGGATCGCCTCGCCATCGGCATCATCCTCGACGCCGAAGCGCGCGGCACGCTCAAACCCGGTCAGACTGTGGTCGAAGCCACGTCCGGCAACACCGGCATCGCACTGGCCATGGTCTGCGCGGCCAAGGGCTATCCGTTCGTCGCTTTCATGAGCGACACGTTTTCGATCGAGCGCCGCAAGCTCATGCGCGCGCTCGGCGCGACGGTGATCCTCATTCCGGCCGCCGAACGTGCCACCGGGATGATCAAACGCGCCGAGGACTACGCGAAGAAGCACAATGCCTTTCTCGCGCGCCAGTTCGACAACGAAGCCAACCCCGCCTATCACCGCAGCACGACCGGCCCGGAAATCCTGCAGGACTTCGCCGGCAAGCGCCTGGACTGGTTCGTCACCGGCTGGGGTACGGGCGGCACGCTCACCGGCGCCGGCGAAATGCTCAAGCTTGCGCGGCCGAACGTGAAGATCGCCGCCTGCGAGCCGGAAGTCGCGGCCATGCTCTCAGGCAAGGAGTGGGCACCACACAAGATCCAGGGCTGGACGCCGAACCTGGTTCCGACCGTGCTCAACCGCAATGTTGCCGATCGCATCGTCTCCGTCAGCGACAACCTCGCGCGCGACACCGCGCGCGCGCTGTCGCAAAAGGAAGGCATATTCTGCGGAATTTCTTCCGGCGCCACCTTCGCCGCCGCGCTGGAAGTGGCGAAGGATGCGAAACCCGGCGAGGTGATCCTGGCGATGCTGCCCGATACCGGCGAGCGTTACCTGTCGACCTTCCTGTTCGAGGGCATCAACGAAGGCACGGACGTCGAACTGGCCGATCTATGAACAAACCGTTCGCGTTGAGCGTAGCGAGCAAGGCGAGCGAAGTCGAAACGCAATGCCCTTCGACTTCGGCGCTACGCGCCTACGCTCAGGGCGAACGGGCTAGCCACGGCGCTTGTGGCCCCGCACCATCCCGTAAATGCTCACCAGCAACCATGCCAGCTCCATCAAGAATGCCGACAGGTTGAAGGCATACAGCAGCGACACCATCACTAGCACCGCGCCGAGCGCATTGAGCAACTGGTACGGCAACGCGTTGCCGCGCAGGCGCCCGGCCTGCAGCAGGAAATACGCGAGCAGGATCAGGGCGACACCGAGCAAACCGATCGCGTCGGGCCAGTGCAGATTGATCACGGTCAGGCCCCCCGTTGCCGCAGCGCTTCGAACAAGACCACGCCGGTCGCGACCGAAACGTTGAGGCTCTCGACGCTGCCGCGCATCGGAATCTTCGCGAGATAGTCGCAGGATTCGCGCGTGAGCCGACGCATGCCCTCGCCTTCGCTGCCCAGCACGATGGCGAGCGGACCCTTGAGGTCGAGTGCATAGAAATCCTGCGTCGCGTCGCCTGCCAACCCAGCCAGCCACACACCCTGCTGCTTGAGCGCCTTGAGCGTGCGTGCCAGGTTCGTCACCGCGAAGAACGCGATGCGGTCAGCCGCACCGGCCGAGGCCTTGCGCACCGTCGGCGTGATGCCGGCCGCCTTGTCCTTGGGCACGACGACCGCGGTGACGCCCGCAGCTTCCGCGCTGCGCAGGCAGGCGCCGAGATTGTGCGGATCGGTCACCCCGTCGAGCACGAGCAACAAGGCATCGGCGCCGGCCTTTTCGACCAGCGCCGCCAATTCGCTCTCGCTGCGCGGCGGCGGCGTGCGATAACGCGCGACCGCGCCCTGGTGCCGCGCGCCGCCGGTCATCTTGTCGAGCGCCGCCTTGTCGCGCGCATGCGGCTTGAGGCCGGCCTCGCGCGCGCGCTCGGACAGCTCCTTCAGGCGCGCATTGTGGCTGTCGCCTTCGAAGTAGAGTTCGAGGATATTGCCGGGATCGTGCGTGAGCGCCGCTTCGATCGCGTGGATGCCGTAGATCAGTTCGCCACTCATTTGTTCTTCCTTCCGCGTTCCTCGGTCGCCAATCGGAAATCGATCTTGCGATCCTCCAGGCTGGCGCGCAGTACCTGCACGCGCACGGCATCGCCGAGGCGGAATTTCAACCCGCGCCGCTCACCGCTCAGCAGGTGCCGAACCGGATCGAAATGGTAGTAGTCGTTCGGCAATTGCGTGATGTGCACGAGACCCGACACCTGCGATTCGGACAGCTCCACGAACAAGCCGAACGAGGTCACGCCGGAAACCACGCCGTCGAATTCGCTGCCGATGTGTTTTTCCATCCACGCGCACTTGTAGCGCTCGTCCACGTCGCGCTCGGCTTCGTCGGCGCGGCGTTCGTTCTGCGAACAGTGCGTCGCAAGGTTGACCATCTCACCCGGCGAATACGTGTACTCCGACGGCTTTCCCTTCGCCAGCGCGTAGCGGATCGCGCGGTGCACGAGCAGATCGGGATAGCGCCGGATCGGCGAAGTGAAATGCGCGTAGGCGTCCAGCGCGAGGCCGAAATGCCCGGAATTCTTCGCGCTGTACACGGCCAGCGACTGCGAACGCAACAGCACGGATTCGATCAGGCCGGCATCGACGCGGTCGCGGATCTTCTTCAGCAGTAGGGAAAAATCCTTCGGTTTCACCTGCGCGGCCGGCGGCAGTTTCAGGTGGAACTCGCGCAGGAATTCGAGCAGGTCCTCGTATTTGGATTCCGGAGGCGGCGCGTGGTCGCGGTAGAGCGCCGGGATCTTGCGCGGGTCGAGGAACTTCGCTGCCTCGACGTTCGCGGCGATCATGCACTCCTCGATCAGCTTGTGTGCGTCGTTGCGCGGCTCGGCGCCGAGCTGCACAACGTCGCCGGCCTGATCGAGGTGGAACTTCACCTCGCGGCTGTCGAAATCGATCGCGCCGCGGCGCTGACGCGCCTTGGCCAGGATCCGGTACAGCTGATGCAGATGCTCCAGATGCAGCAGCACGTCG
>DASTAL010000167.1:0-3480 GCA_035712685.1 Rudaea sp.
CGCGGCGCGTTCGGCGCGGGGTTTGAGTCCGGCCACCTGCGTGCGCAGCGCCGCCGCACGTGCCGTGGCCTGGTCGAGTTGCGCCTTCGCGATGCCGGCAGTCAGCTCGGCCTGCTTCGGATCGAGTTGCGCGAGCACGTCACCGGACTTCACCTCGCTGCCCGGCGCGCCGCCGAGCTGGGCGATGACACCATCGCGTGGCGTCGAGATACGGATCAGTCCGCCCTGCACGTCGACCTGTCCACGCGCCATCGCCGCGTAGGCGGGGGCGGCGACCGGTGCCGCGGCGGAATTCGCGGCCTCGCGCGAGCAGGCGCCAAGCGCGCCCAAAACCGCACTGGCGATGACGATGCGATGGACGAACGTGCGGGTCATGGAGCAAGTTCCGGTTGCGAGGCGTCCGCCGGCGCGGCGCCGTTGCGTAGTCTATCCGATCGCGTGGCATCGGATTGGACGGTATCGGATTGGATCAGGCCGTCCTGGATCTTGATGATGCGGTCGGCGCTGGCGGCCAGACGATGGTCGTGGCTGACGCAGACCACGGTCGCGCCGAAGTTGCGCGCGATGCGGTGCAGCGAATCGATCACGACCTTGCCGTTGACGCTGTCGAGTGCGCTGGTCGGTTCGTCGGCGAACAACAGCTGCGGTTTCTTCGCCAGCGCGCGCGCGATTGCCACGCGCTGTTTCTCGCCGCCGGACATCTCCAGCGGACGCAGGTGCACGCGCGAGCCGAGACCGACTTCCTCCAGCGCGGCGAGCGCGCGGTTCTGCGCGGTGCGCTTGTCCAGGCCCAGGTAGCCGAGCGGCAACATGACCTGTTCCACCGCGGTCAGCGCCGGGAACAGGTTGAAGCCCTGGAACACGAAGCCGGTGTGCTGCAGGCGGAAGCGCTCGAGTTCGGTGCGCGACAGTTTCCACAAATCCTCGCCGAGCGCGACGATGCGGCCGCGGTCGGGACGCAACAGGCCGGACAGGATCGCCAGCAGCGTGCTCTTGCCGGAACCCGACGGCCCGAGCACGAGCGCGAGTTCGCGTTCCTCCAATGCGAGCGACAGGTCCTCGAGTACGCGCGTGGCGATCTTGCCCGTGGTGTAGGCCTTGGCGATGCGGTCGGCAATCAATGCGTGAGTGGTGCTCATTGCGTCAACGCAGCAGGTTCGCCGGTTCCAAATGCGCGATCGTGCGCACCGCCATCGCGCCGGAAACGAGCGCGATGGCGAGGACCAGGATGCCGCAGCCGATCGCGGCGGTGGCATCGAAACTGACCGGGACGCTCTGGCTGCGCGCGAGCAGCATCAGCGCGGCGCACACGACCGCGCCGGCGACGATGCCGAAGCTGCCGACGATCAGCGCCTGTTCGAGCACGACGCGGCGCAGCGCGCCGTGTCCGGCGCCGAGGGCGTTGAGCATGGCGTATTCGCGCACGTGGCTGGCGACCGCGGCCATCAGGGTCTGGCTGGTGATGACCGTGCCGACCAGGAACACGATGAAGGTGAAGAACACGAAGCCCAGGCCCGCGCCGGTTTCGAACATCCAGTAGGTCGCCGCGGTATGTGCGAATTCCGCCTTTGTCCATACCGTGAAGCGGCGTTGCGGCCAGGCCTTTTCGATGCGGTCGCGCACGGCGTCCGCATTCGCGCCGGGACGCAGCCTGGCGACGTAATAGGCGACGCGGTCGGCCATGGTCGCATCGGTGTTCAGGCGCCGCGCGGTGGCGAGTGAGGTGACGATGTTGACGCCGCCGAGCGCGCGCAGACCGTTGCTGGCGGCCACGATCTTGACGCGATGCCCGTTGAGCGTGGCGGTGCCGCCGATCGCGAGGCCCAGTTTCGGCAACTCGGCGGCATCCACGATCACGCTGTCCGGTTCGTTGAGCATGGCGCGCATCGCCAGCGGAATCGCCTGCGCGAACATCAGGCCGTCTGGCGCCGGATCGATGCCGGAAATGAAGACCGAGACGCTGCCGTGGCTGGCCGGGCCGCGCCAGTCGCCGTCGATCCAGTCGAACGGCTCCACGCGGATCACGTCCGCATCCATGCGCAGCGCCATTTCCGTGTCGAGCGGAATCGGCCGGCCGAGTTCGATGGTCTGCGTGCCGGGATAGCCGGCCCACAGGTCGGCGGCGGACTTGTTCACGTACACGCTGGCGCTGTCGAAGATGCCGAACATCAGCGCCGCCTGCATGAGCAGCAGCAATCCGGAAAACGCGACGGCAAGCGCGGCCGGCAGGAATTTTCGCCACTCGTAGAACAGAGTCTTGCTCGCGAGCGCGACCACGCTCATGGCATGGCCAATGGCGGCAGCGCGCCGCCGAAGGATTTGTACACGGCGATGAAGGCGACCGCTGCGTCGCGTTGCGCGACCGATGCCTGCAACCGGGCTTGCGCCCGCGCGATTCCGGCCTGCGCATCGTCGGCCTTGTCGGCCAGGCCGATGCGCTGCAGGGTTTGCGCGCGCGCCTGCGCGTTTTCGGCGAGTTGCTGCTGTGTTTGTGCCGCAACGGCGCGGGTACGGTCGCGTTGCCATTGCGCCAGTGCGCTTTCGGCTTCGGCCACGCCTTCGAGTACGGCCTGGCGGTAGCCGAGCACCGCGGCCTGCAGGCCCGTTTCGCGCGCGTCCACCATGTCGCGGCGCGCGCCCCAGTCGAACAGCGGAATGTCGATGATCGGGCCCGCGGATGGCACGGCCTTGTTCGGATGGTCCAGGTCGCCGTTGACGCGCGTCGCGGAAATCAGGGTGCCGCCGAGACCGAGTTTAGGCCACAGGTCGGCACGCGCGATGCCGAGTTCGCCGGCCGCGCGCAACACGTCGAGTTCGGCCTGGCGGATTTCCGGGCGCGTGCGCAGCAGGTCGGCGGGGGTCTGTGCGAAATGCAGATCGGCCAACACCGGCTGCGGGCCTGCGGCAGAGAGGGTGGAATCCGGCTGTGGCTGCGCCAGCAGCACGTCCAGTGCCTGCTGCGCTTGGGCAATGGCGGCGGCGGGTTCGGCGGCGTCGGCGCGTGCATGCGCCAGTTCGCCCGCGAGCCGGTCGACGTCGTCCTGCGCGGCGAGGCGCAGGCGCAGTCGGGTCTTGGCCAGGTCGAGACTCTGTTCGCGCAATTGCACGATGCGATCGAACTGGGTCAGCCGGGCCTGTGCCGCGCGCAGGTCGATGTAGTTGCGCGCGACTTCGGCGATCAGGCTCACGCGCGCGGCGGTCACGCTGGCGGCGGCGGACTGCAGGTCGGCGGCAGCGACGCGCGCATTGCCGCGGCCGCGGCCGAAGAAACCCAGCTCCCATTGCGCGTCGAAACCGATTTCGTAGTAGCTCGTGGTCGCCGCCGGATCGGGTTGCGAGAACGTGTGGAAATTCAGCTGCGGCATGAACTGGGTGCCGGAACGGTGCTGCAGCGCGCGCGCGCCGCGCAGGCGCAAGCTCGCCTGCTGCAGGGTCAGGTTCTGTTGCAGGGCGCGTTCGATCAGCGCGTCGAGTTGCGCG
>DASTAL010000168.1:0-8847 GCA_035712685.1 Rudaea sp.
ACCGTGGCCTTCACCTGTGCATCGGTCAGCGACGGATTGCCGCCCTTGGCCGGCATCAGCGCACCCTTGCCGTCCGGGCCCGAATAGCCCTCGATGGCGTGCTTGACCAGGGTATCCAGACCCTGGGCCACGCGAGGTCCCCAGGCGGCCTTCTCATGGATGTTTGGTGCGCCGGTCGCGGAATTGGTGTGGCAGGTGGTGCACAGGTTATCGAAGATGGTCTTGCCGTCGAGGGTACCGCCGTAGGCGACTTGGGATTCAGCAGCTTTCTTCGCCGCATCCTGCGCGGCGAGCAGCGCGGCGCGACCGGTGTCGCCTGCATACACGGCACCGGCCGGTGCGATGCGTGCGGCGATTTCCTGCTGGGCTTCCGGACGCAGCGGGGCCGGATGGTTGCCATAGATGTGCATGGCCAGCGCGATCAGGCCGATCATGACCAGCATCAGGAAGCCGATCACCATCGAGAAATGGCGAAGGAAGACGCGGTCGGTGGAGGAAACAGGATTGGTCACGGAATCACCTGAGACTTGAGGCCGCGCGCGGCCAAAACAGTCGCGAAGTATAGCGGGACGACGAGGATCGTTAAAGCCGGGCTCATTCCGAGCGGATCGCGGCGATCGGATCCAGCGCGGCCGCCTGCCTGGCTGGATACACCGCGAACGCCATCCCGATCAGGGTACAGGCACCGGCCGACAAAGCGATCAGCAGCGGCGACCAGGCCACCTGCCAGCCGGCGAACGCGGCGATCGCGTAGGCGAGCAGCGCGCCGAATGCGAGGCCCGCGGCCGTTCCGCAAGCGCAGATCACGGCGGCCTCGCGCAGGAAACGCTCGACGATGTCACGGCGACGCGCGCCAAGCGCGCGTAGCAGGCCGATTTCGCGCCGCCGCTCAAGCACGTTGGCAAGCATGATGTTCATGATGCCGATGCCGCCGACCAACAGGCTGACGCCCGCGATCGCACCCATGACGATGCTGAAAATGCGCTGCGTCTGCTGGTGCTGCCGGTACAACTGCTGCGGCACGATCACGCGGTAATCGGCGACGCCACCGTGGCGCTGAGTCATCACTGCGCCGAGCACGCGCGCGTCTTCGGCAAGCCGGTCCGGATCGGCAACGCTGAGCGTAAACCGGTCGATCTCGTCCTCCAGCGGCTGGAAGCGAAAACGCGCCTGCGCACTGGCCAGCGGCACAAATACGCGGTTGCTCTCGCCGCCAAGTGCGACGCCCTCAAACTTGTCGCGGCCCAGGTCACGATCGGCGAGCACGCCGATCACGCGTAGCCAAACCTGATTCACCTTCACCAGTCGCCCGAGTGCCTTGCCATCCGGAAACAGGTCGTGCGCAGCCTGCGCGCCAAGCACGGCGACGGCGGCGAGTGCATCATCGTCGGCCTGCGTGATGGCACGGCCTTGCGCCACGCGCAGCGAAGCCAGCGCGAACCCATCCGGGCTCACGCCACTGGCCTGCGCGTCGCCGGACCCGTCGTCGCTGAACTCACGATCGGTACGGATATGCTTTTCCGCGGCGAACTTCGTCGCACCAGGCACCACGGCGACGGCGGCGCGCGCATCGGCCAGGGTCAGCCCGAGACTGCGCGCGCGGTTTTCCTTGAGCGTGTCCTGGTCCTGCTCGACGCGTTCGACGATGAGATTGTGCAAGCCCAGGCTCTCGACCAGGCGCAGCGCCTCGCGCCGGCTACCTTCACCGACGCCGAGCATGGCCACGATCGCGCCCACGCCGAAGACGAGTCCGAGCAGTGTCAGGGAAGTGCGCAGACGATGCCGCCATAGTTCGGCGACCGCTTCGCGCCATACCGCCGGGATAACGTGCGCCGCCATCATGGCGCAATCCGGGTTGGCGGCGTTGTCTTGGCAGATTCGGATTCGGCAGCAAGCAGGACGATGCGCTCGCCCGGCTTAAGGCCGGAAAGGACCTGCGCCCGGCTCGGCCCTCGCACACCCAGCTGGACGCTGCGTTCGCCCAGACGGCCACCCTCGTCGACAGTGATCGTCGCCGCGCCGCCCTGGCTGCGCACCGCGATGTTCGGCACGGTGATCGTCTTTTCGGTGCGCAGCAAAACGACGCGTGCGTCGAACTGTTGACCCGGCGCCCAGTGGTATCGCGCCATCGCATCCGCGGGAATCGGGGTCTTGAAGGCGAGGTACTTCACCGGCGATTCGCGTCCGCGCGGCGCCGCGGCGGCAGCGACCCAGGAAATTTTCGCTTCGATCTTCTGCTGCGGCGCACCGACCGGTGTCAGTTCCACCACGAGTCCGGGCTTGATGCCCTCGGACTGGATTTGCGGCAGGTACAACTCTACTTCCATCTTCGCCGTATCCGGCAGCGTCGCGAACGGATTGCCCGCCCACATCGCCGAACCCACGCGCGGCTTCTCTCCGCTCCAGTCTGCCTGCAGCAGCAAGGTACCATCGTGTGGGGCGCGGATTTCCAGCGCATCGAGATCGGCGCGGCGCTGGTCGGCGGTGACCTGGTTGGTCGCGCGCTGCGCATCGAGCAGGGCCAGTTCCGCCTTGCCGCGTTCGCTGCCCGTGCGCTGCTGCCAGCCGAGCACGTTTTGCTTGACGCCGAGGAAGTGCTCGTCTTGTACCGCATCGAGGATCGCATCACGCGCCAGTGCCAGTTCGCTCGCGTTGGCATATCGGCGGGCGATCACGAGCTGGCCGTCGACTTGGGCGATGTCGACATCGAGCTTGTCGCGGGCGACGTCGAGTTCCTGTTGCTTGCCGGCATAGGCCAGCGCATTGCGCTGCAGGTCGAGCAAGGCATCGGAGAGCTGCAACTTGCTTTGCGGGGCGGCGAAGCGGGCAACGACTTCGTCCTTTTTCACCCAGGAGCCGTCCGCGACGGCCCAGACCAGTTGGCGCTGCGCCCATTGCGGCCCGGGCACCTGCAGGGGTGCGGCAGCCGCCGATTTCAATTCGCCGCGAGCTACAACGCTGAACGTGACCGGCCCGGCGGCGACTGTTTCCAGCACCGGCGGATCGCCCGGATGCGTGCAGGCGCCGAGCAATGCGGACAAGATTGCGGCAGCGACGAAACGCTTCACGTTGAACTCCCTTTTTTCGCGCTCTCCAAAATTTCAATCCGCACCGGCTGACCAGGCTTGAGCGGAACGGACGTCTTGTCGAAATCAATGTCCAGGTCGATCACCGGCAGCGGTTCCACACGCGACTTGCTGTGCACGCCCAGGCCGATCGAGGCGATGCGGCCGTTCAAGGTCTGGCCAGCGCCACCGTCGAGTACGATGCGCACCGCGTCTCCGCGCGCCACGCGTGTGTAGTCGCGTTCGGGCAGGCCTGCGCGCACTGCCAGCGTGGCCATGTCCGGAATATTGCCGACTGACTGGCCACGCCAGACCTGGCTACCGACATCAATACGCTGTCCGTTCCAGGCCAGCGCATGCTGGAAGATGCCGTCGCGTGGTGCGGTCACGGTCAGACCAGCCATTGCGGTTTGCAGGCGTTCGACCTCGGCCTTCAGACGCGCGACATCGGCGTCGGCCTCGCGCTGCTCAGCGGCGCGTTCGGCAGCCGCCGCCCGTGCATGGTCTTGGCTCAAGTCGGCGAGCCGTTGCGCTTTCGCGCGCGCTATCAGCAATTTCTTGTATTCCACGCCGGGTACGTAGTCGGGCGGCTGGCTCGCCTTGCGTTGCGCCTTCGTCAACTCCGCCGCGGCCTCGGCCGCGGTCAGCTCTTCATTACGTGCCTTGACCGCAAGCTCCAGCCGCAGCTTGTCCTGCTGGCGTTGCTTCTCTTTAAGTTCGCTCTGCTTCGCGGTGAGGTTCTTGGCCAGGTCGCCGCCATCGAAGGTCACCAGCGGCTCGCCTTTCTTCACCGTCTGTCCATCCGGTGCCATTTGCGTAACCGTCATCTGCCAAAGACCTTCGACTTGCGGCGGCATGATCGCGACGCTCGAACGCGGATAGATTTCTCCGGTCGCCTTGACCGGCCCGGTATCCGCGTGCGCGTGCGCCGGCACTTTACAGTTATTGGCGGAATCGGTCTCGGCACGCACGTTCATGCCGGGCAGCAGTGGCAGCCCCGAAGCGCCGGGCATGGTGATGTCGACGGTGAAGTAACTACCGGCGCCCCAGGCGGCGTGCGCTTCGGGGGCGCCGGCGATCGCCCGGATGCTGCCATCGACACGGCGCCCCGGGAGCGCGTCGAAAGACAGACAGAGTCTTTCGCCATCTTGCATGCCAGCGCGATCCGGTGCCAGCACCCAGGCCCGCACGCTCATGGCGCCTCCGCTGACGACTTCGCCGACTTGCCATCCGGGCTGTGCGGACGAACCCTCTTCGTAGCGCCCGCCGTTGGCGCCGAAGAAATTGTTGAATGCATGCACCAGTACGCCGTCGCGGTCGGCGTTCACGCTCGCGCTGTCGACTTGCGCATCGTAGTACGCACGTTGCCGTTCGAGCTTGTCCACCTCAAGCTTGCCTTCGCGTTCGCGCCGCGTCACCGCGGCTTGCGCATCGGCCAGTTGCTGGCGCTTGAGTTCGAGGTCGCGCTGGCTACGCGCCAGTTCCGCCGCGTGCTTGTCGAAGTCGAGCGCCGAGATCAGCGACTTCGGAATCGCGGCGTCGACGTTGGCCGTGTCCAGCGCCGCCTGCGCGTCGGCCAGGGCGATGTCGGCTTCGACCGCCTTGAGCTTGAATTGTGCAACTTCCTTGTCCACGCGCGCTCGCGTCTGCGCGAGTTGCGAGTCCAGGCTCAGGATCTGCTGCGCGGCCGTGCCGGCGTCTATGCGAAGCAGGATATCGCCCTTCTTCACCCGACTGCCATCGGCGAGGTAGTAACGCAGCACCACCGGCGAGGAATCCGATGGCGGCACGAACAATGGTTGCGCGCCATCGGAGCGCGCCTCGCCCGCGAAGACCACGGCCAAAGCGGGCAGCGGCAGGATCAGCAGCAATGTGGCGAGCAGACTATTTCGCATCGTCGTTTTCGATTTTTCCATCGCGCACCTGGACCCGCCGCTGTGCGCGCGCAGCAACCTCGTGATCGTGCGTCACCAAGACCACGGTCTGGCCCTGCGCATGCACCTCTTCGATCATGCCCAGTACTTCGCTCGCGCTGCGCGAATCTAGGTTGCCGTTCGGCTCGTCGGCGAGCAGTAGCGCCGGGCGCATGAGCAGGGCGCGCGCGATCGCCACGCGCTGCATCTGGCCACCGGACAATTGCTCGGGGCGATGATCCTTGCGCTGCCCCAAGCCTATGCGTTCGAGCAGGGTGTGTGCGCGCCCTTCGATGTCAGGCGCCGGCTCGCGAAGAAAGCGCCGCGGCAGCAGCACGTTTTCCAGCACGGAAAGGCGCGGCAGCAGATGGAAAGACTGGAACACGAAGCCGATGCGGCGGTTGCGGAAATCGCTGGCGCGCTCATCGTCGAAGGTTGAGACGTCCGTGCCATCGAGTTCGTAGCGGCCCGCCGTCGGCCGATCGAGGCAGCCGAGAATGTTGAGTAGGGTCGACTTGCCCGAGCCGGACGGCCCGACGATGGCGACGAACTGGCCCGCAGTGACAACCAGATCGATTCCCGCCAGCGCGTCGACGTCTTGTCTACCGACGCGATACCGGCGGGCAATACCTTGCAGGTTGACCATGCAAATTCCGTTTCGATGCGGCGCGAATTCTATCCTGACCGGCGCTACGCGCAAATGTTCCGCGCACGCGGACTCCCTACCCGCCTTTCCCCTGTTCCGCGACAAACGCCTTCATGTGATCCTCCAGCACCGGCAGCGGCACCGAGCCGGTTTCGAGCACCGCGTCGTGGAATTTGCGGATATCGAATTTCGTACCGAGTTCCTTTTCGGCAAGCTGGCGCAGTTCGAGGATCTTCAGTTCGCCGAGCTTGTAGGACAGCGCCTGTCCCGGCCAGGAGATGTAGCGGTCGACTTCGGTTTCCACCTCGTGCTGGCTCAGCGCGGTATGGTCCGCGAGGTACGCGATGGCCCGCTTGCGCGTCCAGCCCAGATGGTGTACGCCGGTATCGATGACCAGGCGCGCGGCGCGCCACATGTCATAGGACTCGCGCCCGAAGTCGTCGTAGGGGGTGAGGTAGATGCCCATCTCCTTGCCGAGCTGCTCGCAGTACAGCGCCCAGCCTTCGCCATAGGCGGAAATGTAGGCCTTGCGGAATTCCGGCTTGCCTTGCTGCTCCTCGACCAGCTCGCCCTGCAAAGCGTGGCCCGGCGCGGATTCGTGCAGGGTCAGCGCGGTCAGGTTGTACAGCGGACGCGACGGCAGATCGTACGTGTTGACCCAGTACGTGTGCGCGCCGCCGCGACCGGCGGTCCAGAACGGTGCGATCGCCGCCGGCACCGGCTCGATGCCGAAGCGGCCGCGCGGCAGCAGCCCGAAGTACTGCGGCAGCTTCGCATCGACGCGCTTGGCGATCCACGACGCCTGCATCAGCAGTTCATCCGGCGTCTTCGCGTAGAAGCGCGGATCGGTGCGCAGGAAATGCAGGAAGGCCGGCATGTCGCCGTTGAATCCCGTCGCTTTCATCGTCGCGTCCATTTCCTTCTGGATGCGGTCGACTTCCTTCAGGCCGATGGCGTGGATCGCATCGGGGTCGAGGTCGAGCGTGGTGTATTCGCGGATCTGCTGGCGGTAATACGCGCGGCCGTCGGGCAGCGCTTCGGCGGCAAGTGTCGACCGCGCGCCCGGCACGTATTCGTTGCGGAAGAACGTAAGCAGCTTCGCGTAGGACGGAATCACCTTGTCGCGGATCGCTGCCGCGCACGCCGCCTGCAATTTCGCCTGCGCGTCGGCGGGAATCGTTGCCGGCAGGGATTTGAACGGCTTGTAGAAATCGCTGTCCTGCGGCGATTTGACGATGTACGTGGTGATGGATACGTCGCGGCCGGCCAACACGGCGCGCGGCACGGAAAAACCACGCTTGAGTCCGGCGCGCATGTTGACGATATTTTCGTCGAACCAGCGCGGAACATCGTCCAAAAGCGCGACGTAGTTTTCAGCGTCCTTGACCGTGCGCAGGTGCCGGCCGGACAGGAAACCCAGGTCCGACCAGAACTGCGAATCGGCGTTGAACGGCATTTCGTACTGGCGAAAGCGCACGTCCGCCGCGAGGTCTTCGATCTGTGGCTTGTAGACTTGGAAATTGATGCGGTTCGCGGGCGTGAGCTTGTCGACGGGAATCGTTGCGAGCTTCACCAACACGTCGTTCCAGTATTTCAGGCGCGCATCCTGCGCGGCCGCATCCACGCGCGGCAGGCGATCGGGAACCGCCGCGGTCGCGCTGTCGTCGTCACTGCCGGGAAACTGCTGCTGGCGCCATTTCCATTCGGCGCCGTAAATGGCTTCGAACTTCGCGTCGGCGGATCCCGGCGCGGCCGCGGCGGCTTTCGCGCAAGCGCAGCCGGGCGTTTCCGCCCAGGCGGGAATCGTCAGCGCAAGACCGAGCGCGAGCGACACGATTGCGTGGAATTTCATGACGATCTCCGTGCGGGCCATCCAAGATCATCGCATCTTGGGCTTCGCCATGCACCGGCCGTTGCTGCCGGCATGTCCACGCAATCGCCGCCGCTGCGTTGATGCAAGGAAACGGTCCATCGACAGGAAGTTCCCATGATTTCGCCATTGCGCTCGATTCTTTTCGTCGTCCTGCTTGCCGCCACTGCACTCGCGCATGCCGTCACGCCCACGCCGCCCGTGCAACCCGCGCACGGCCCCGGCGGGGCCGACTATGCGCACGCGCGAGTCATCGCGCACGAAATGAAAAGCGGCGCGCAGGGCTGGTGGCTGTTCGTGCCATCCTCGCCAAGGCCCGCGAGCGCGCCGATCGTTGTCTTCTGCCACGGCTGGGGCGCGCTCGATCCCGAGGGCTATCGCGCCTGGATCGACCACATCGTGCGCCGCGGCAACATCGTGATCTGGCCGAATTACCAGGCGAGCCTGCTCACGCCGGGCGACGATTTCCTGCCCAACGCCATCGCCGGCATTCGCGCCGCGCTGGCCGATCTGGGAAATGGCTCGGCGGGAATCCGCCCGGAACTGGACCATGTCGCCATCGTCGGCCACTCGGCCGGCGGCGTGCTCAGCGCGCAAATCGCCGCCGCGGCGGCGCGCAACGGCTTGCCCGTGTTCCGCGCGGTGATGCCGGTCGAGCCCGGCGACGGCAGCCAGGACGGGCGCAAGCGCGTGACCGTGCCGCACGCCGACCTTGCGCCCATGCCCGCCTCGACCAAATTGCTCGTCGTCGTCGGCGCAGACGATCATCGCGCTTACGAATCGCTGGGCCTGAGCTTCTACGCCGACACGATACGCGTGCCCGCCGCGAACAAGAACGTGATCGAACTGGAAAGCGACGACCACGGTTCGCCGCCGCTGCTGGCCAACCACGCCGCGCCCGGCGCGTCGCTCGACGCCCGTCCGCCGCGGCGCGCGCTCATTCACGAGTTCGAACACGCCGGCGTGGTCGATGCATTGGACTGGTATGGCGACTGGAAACTTTTCGACGCCTTGAGTGCTTGCGCGTTCCATGGCATCGAGTGCGCCACCGCTCTGGGTGGCGGATCGGCGCAGACTTTCATGGGCACGTGGAGCGACGGTGTTCCGGTGAAACCGATGCGCGTGCTGCGCTGAGGGGCGCATGCGACAATGCGCGAATCGCACAACCCGGTTCGCGCCATGACCTCACCCAGCTCGAACAAGCCCGAGTCGATCAAGAGTGTTTCGCTGACCCGTTTCCTGATCGAGGAGCAGCGCGACAAGGGACATATCAATTCCGACCTGCGCCTGCTCATCGAGGTCGTCGCGCGCGCCTGCAAGCGCATCGCGATTTCCGTCGGCCGCGGCGCGCTC
>DASTAL010000169.1:0-41400 GCA_035712685.1 Rudaea sp.
TGATCGCCCGCTCAAGTGGACGGAGGTGCCTTACGAGACCTATCACGCCAACCCGATGCACGCGCGCGCTTGACATCCGCCTGAATATCGCGATCATGTGCCACCAGTGGGTTAATCCCACCAAACATCCAAACCCGCCCATGTGGCGGGTTTTTCGTTTCCGGAGATCGACCCATGCGCCTCTACCTCGCCGAAGCAATCCGCATCAACGGATTGCCGGCGGCGCGTCGCCGCGCGGAAATCGACCGCCTGCCGCTTGGCAGTCGCACCCTGATCGCGGTGCTGGCGAAGCATCTCGCAGAGGGCGGCGCATTCCGCGCCAAGGTGACAGCATGACCATCCTGACCTCGAAGGATCGCAACGATCTGCCGTCGCACGTGTTCGGCTTGCCCAAGGAGCGCAAGTACCCGATGCCGGACAAGGCCCATGCAATCGACGCCAAGGACCGCGCGACCGAGGAATACCACAAGGGCCATATCACCAAAGCGCAGCGCGACGAGATCTTCGCGCACGCTGACCGCGTGATCGCGGCGCACAATCGCCACGAAACCGCGCGCGTCCTGTACGACAAGAAGTAGGCCGATGCCCGCGCACAGCAAACGCAGCCAAGCGCTCGACGATCGCATCTGCGAACGCCTGGCCGATGGCATCCCGCTGCGGACCATTTGCCGCGACGAGAAGATCAGCCACGTCACGGTCGCGACCTGGCGCGAGCAGGACAAGGACTTCGACAAGCGCTGCAAGGACGCGCGCGACAAAGGCTTCGACGCGATCGCCGAAGGCGTGATCGACATCGCCGACGCGACCGACGACTATCGCATCGACGGCCGCAAGGTGCCGCGGCGCGAACGCGACCCGCAACGCGACAAGCTGCGCGTGTGGACGCGGCTGGAACTGCTGAAAAAGTGGGACCCGAAGCGCTACGGCGACCTGCAGAAGCACGAGCACAGCGGCAAGGTCGGCATCGAGCAGCTCGTGACCGAAAGCCGCAAGACCGACGCCGCCGACTGACATGGCGCTTTCGGCGGCTGCTTCGCGCATTCGGGAATGGCGCGAGCATCCGGACGTGTTCGTGCGGGAAGTGTTCGGCGTCGAGCCGGACGCCTGGCAGCTCGACGTGCTGCAGGCTTTCCCGACGACGCCCAGGACGGCCATGTGCGCATGCAAGGGACCAGGCAAGACCTCGACGCTGGCCTGGATCGCGTGGAACTTTCTGCTGACCCGGCTGCACCCGAAAATCGCGGCCACGTCGATCACCGGCGACAACCTCTCGGATGGCCTGTGGACCGAGATGGCGAAGTGGCAGGCGCGGTCTGACCTCCTGCAGACCGCGTTCCAGTGGACCCGCACGCGGATCTTCGCCAAGGACCATCCGGAAACGTGGTGGATGAGCGCCAGAACGTGGCCGCGATCCGGTTCGAAGGATCAGCAGGCGGACACGCTCGCAGGCCTGCACGCCGACAACCTGCTGTTCCTGATCGACGAGGCGGGCGGCATTCCGGACGCGGTGCTGGCGGCAGGCGAAGCGGGCCTTGCGAACACGGTGGGCGGCAACGAGGCGCATATCGTCATTGCCGGCAATCCGACGCATCTCGAAGGTCCGCTGTATCGCGCCGCGACCAGCGAGCGGCACTTGTGGAAGGTGGTCGAGATCACCGCGGATCCAAACGATCCGAACCGCACGCCCAGGGTATCGGCGCAGTGGGCGAGCGAGCAGATCGAGAAGTGGGGGCGTGACAACCCCTGGGTGCTGGTCAACGTGTTCGGCAAGTTCCCGCCGGCGTCGATCAACGCGCTGATCGGACCCGACGAGGTCCGCGCGGCGATGAAGCGCACCGTCACGGAAGCCATGATTCAAGGCTTGCCGATGATCCTTGGCGTGGACGTGGCGCGCGAAGGCCTGGACGCCAGCGTGATCTACAAGCGCAAGGGACGCAGCGCTGCGCCGCCGATCGTGATGCGCAACGTCGACGGCATCCAGGGCGCAGGCCGCACGTCGCAGGAGTGGGAGACGTCGAAAGCCGATGCCTGCTTCGTGGACAACACCGGCGGGTTCGGTGCGTCATGGATCGATCAGCTTCGCGTGCTCGGCCGCACGCCGACGCCGGTGCACTTCGCCGGCAAGCCGACCAACGAGCGCTACGTCAACAAGCGCAGCGAGATGTTGTTCGAGGCCGCGCAATGGGTGAAGGACGGCGGTTGTCTGCCGGACGATTCGCTGCTGCTCGGCGAGATGGTGGCGAGCGAGTATTTCTTCAAAGGCGACAAGATCGCCGTGATCGAAAAAGACCAGGTCAAGGCGAAGATCGGACGTTCACCCGATCACTTCGATGCCTTGGCGTTGACGTTCGCTTACCCGGTCGCGCCGCGCGATGCGCACGGCAACCGGCCCGGCGCAACGGTTCCGATGCAAAGTCAAACCTACGACCCTTACGCGAGACTCTGACCATGTGCATGGGCGGCGGCACACCGAAACCCCCGAACACGCCGGCGATCACGCCGGTGATTCAACCTTCGCAGGCCGTCAACACGCAGTCGATGATGGACGCGAACGCCGAACGTCGCCGCTTGCAGGCGCTTTCAGGCCAGCAGTCGACGATCCTGACCAGCGCGACCGGCGCGGCATCCTCGCCGACCGGCGCAGCCAAGACCCTGATCGGATCCTGACGCCGTGAGCAAGCCCGCAAAGGCACCCGTCAAGGCTGCCGGCGAATCCAAGCTCGACCGTTACCGCTTGCGCATTGCCGGCATCCGCAATTCGCGCTCGTCGTGGGAAGCGCACTGGCGCGACATCCAGCACTACATCAGCCCGCGCTCGGGCAGGTTCTGGCTCGGCGACACCAACATCGGCATCAAGAAGTCGCAGCGCATCATCAACAACGCGCCGACCCAGGCCAGCAAGACGCTCGCCGCTGGCATGATGAGCGGACTCACGTCGCCCTCGCGGCCGTGGTTCCGGCTAATGACGCCGGATCCGAACATGATGGAAGTCGGCAGCGTGAAGCTCTGGCTGTTCACGGTCGAGAGCCGCATGCGCGACGTGCTGGCGCGCTCGAACCTGTACCAATGCTTGCCCAACCTCTACCGCGAGCTCGGCGACTACGGCACCAGCCTGATGCTGTGCGAGGCCGACGATGCGTTCGTCTGCCGCTTCGCGCCGCTGACGATCGGTTCGTACTGGCTCGCCACCAACGACAAGCGCGAGGTCGACACGGTTTATCGCGAAGTCGAAATGACCGTGCGGCAGGTGGTGGAAAAGTTCGGTTACGAAAAATGCTCGGGGAACGTGCGCTCGCAGTTCGACGCGCAGCACTTCGAGAACCGCATCACTGTCGACCACCTGATCCAGCCGAACAACGAGCGCAACCCCAAGCTCCTCGACGCCAAGAACAAACCCTGGTCGAGCTGCTATTGGGAACGCGGGCAAGCGCAATTCCTGCGTGAATCTGGCTACACGAACAAGCCGTTCTTCGCGCCGCGGTGGGACGTGCTCGGCGATGACATCTATGGATCGAGCCCCGGCATGGACGCGCTCGGCGACGCCAAGATGCTGCAGGTGCGCGAGAAGCAGTTTGCGATGGCGATCGACAAGCATGTCGACCCGCCGCTGGTGGGCGGCCCGGATCTTCGCAGCAGCGGCGTCAACGCGCTGCCTGGCACCGTCACCTTCGCCAACCCGCAAGCCGGCGGCTTCGGGCTGCAGACGATCTACCAGACCACGCCCGACTACCAGGGCGCGCTGCAGGACAAGCAGGACATCATCAACCGCGTGCGCGACGTGTACTACGCGAACCTGTTCCTGATGCTGGACCAGCAACCGCAGACCGGCATGACCGCAACCGAAGTCAACGAGCGCGTGCAGGAAAAGATGCTGGCGCTCGGCCCGGTGCTGGAACGCTTGAACAACGAGCTGCTCGATCCGCTGATCGACCGCGTGTTCGGGCTGATGGTGGAAGCCTCGGCGCCGTATTGGGATGGCCGCTTGAATGGTGCGCCGCTGTTGCCGCCGCCGCCGCAGGAGCTCTCCGGCATGCCGCTGCGCGTCGAGTACATCTCGATCCTGGCGCAAGCGCAAAAGTCGCTGCAGGTGGGCTCGATCCAGCAGGTACTCCAATTCGCCGCCGGCGCTGCGAGCGCGTTCCCGCAGGTGCTCGACAAGGTCGACATTGACGAGGCGATCGATCAGTACGCGACCGACCTCGGCGCGCCGCCCTCGATCATCGTGTCCGACGACAAGGTCAAGGCGATTCGCGCACGCAAGCAGCAGATGCAGCAGCAGCAGCAGATGGCCGCGATGGCGCCGGCGTATGCGCAATACGCCAAGGCCGCCAAGGACGCGAGCGCGGCCCAGGCGACGCCCGGTAGCCTGCTCGGCGCCGCGGGCGCCGCGATCAACGCCGGTCAGCAAGGCGTGCCGCAGCCGTGAGACAGCAGGAAATCGAACGCGAAGCCGCGGCCAGGCGCGAGGCGCGCTACCAGCGCGCGCAGCACAAGGACATCGCAGCGCTGCTCAATACGCCGGAGTTCCGGCGCTACGTGAAGCGCTATCTCGCGCTCTGCAACGTGTTCAAGACCACGTTCACCGGCAACAGCGAAACGTTCTTTCGCGAAGGTCAGCGCTCGATCGGCACCACGATGTTCGGCGAGATCATGCAGGTGAGCCCGGAGCGGTTCGCCGACCTGATGCGCGAGCCGATGCCCGAGGACGACGACGAGCAGGGCGCCGCGAAAACCTGATTCACCCCGACGCGCACCCGCGCGCCGGCCATCCACAAGCCGCCTTCGGGCGGCTTTTTTGTTGACCCGAGGAATCCATGACCGAGCAATCACCCGCCGCTGCCACGACCCCGAACGCAGCCGCCGCCGATGCAACGTCAGGAACGCCGACCCCTCCCGCGGCTGCTGCAACGCCGCCCGCTGGATCGGCGACACCTGCAAACCCTGCACAACCCGCTGCAACCGTCGTCAACGGTGACGGCAAGCCAGCCGAAGGCGCAGCCGCGCCCAAGCCTGGCGAAGCTGCCAAACCCGGCGAAGCACCTGCAGGCGCGCCCGAAAAGTACGAATTCGCGCCGCCCGAAGGCATGACGCTGGAACCCGAGACCACGACGCAATTCGAGACCGTCGCGCGCGAACTCAACCTCACCAACGAGCAGGCCAACAAGCTGCTCCCGCTGGCCGGGGAGCTGGTCAAGCGCAACGTCGCGATGCAGCAGGAAGCGCAGGTCAAGCAGGTTCAGAAGTGGCTCGATGAATCGAAGGCCGACACCGAGTTCGGCGGCGACAAGTTCGACACGAACGTCACCGCCGTGCGTGCTGCCGTCGCGCGATTCGCCACGCCGCAACTGAAAGAGCTGATGGATCAGACCGGGCTCGGGAATCACCCCGAAGTCGTCCGGCTTTTCTATCGCATCGGCAACGCCATCGCGGACGACAAGTTTGTCGCAGCGCCTCCCGCTGCGCCGAAGAAGTCGACCGCGTCGGTTCTGTTTGATCACCCGACCTCTCACCAAGGAAATCAGTCATGACCAATCTCACCGTTCCATCCGGCGCCGTCACGCTGCTCGATTGGGCCAAGTCGATTGACCCGGAAGGCAAAGTCTCGAAGGTTGCCGAGCTGTTGGCGCAGACCAACGAAATCCTGATGGAGATGCCTTTCATCGAAGGCAACCTTCCCACCGGCCACCGCGCCACCGTGCGCACTGGGTTGCCCGCCGCCATCTGGCGCAAGCTGTACCAGGGCGTGCCGCCCTCCAAGTCGCTGCGTGCGACGATCGAGGACTCGTGCGGCATCCTCGAAGCCCGCTCCGAAGTCGACAAGGATCTTGCCGACTTGAACGGCAACAGCGACGCGTTCCGGCTCTCCGAGGGCCAGGCGTTCATCGAGGCGATCAATCAGAACATGGCCCAGGCGGTCATGTACGGCGACTCGACGATCAACCCCGAGCAGTTCAATGGCCTGTCGCAGCGGTACAACACCATCAACACGGCCAATTCGCAAATCGCGAAGAACGTGATCAGTGCCGGCGGTTCGGGCAACTGCTCGTCCGTGTGGCTGGTGCTGTGGGGTGAGAACACCGTGACCGGCATTTTCCCGAAGGGGTCGCAAGCCGGCCTGTTCCATCAGGACCTCGGCGAGATCGATGCGTTCGACGCCAACCAGGGCCGCTTCCGCGCCTACGCCGACATCTGGAAGTGGAAGTGTGGCCTGCACGTGAAGGACTGGCGCTACGTCGTGCGCATCGCCAACATCTCGATGACCGACCTGCTCGGCCAGTCCGGCACGCAGCTCAACACCGCGGCCACGTGGCTGCCGAAGCTGATGGTCAAGGCCTGCGCCCGCATTCCGTTCATGGGCATGGGTCGCGCCGCGTTCTACGCCTCGCGCTCGGTCAAGGAAATGCTGGCCGTGGGCGCGATCGACAAGTCGCAGAACATCATGTCGATCCAGGCCGCAGCCGATCAGTTCGGCAAGGTCGAACCCGGCTTCGTCGGCGCCGGCGGCACGCTGCGCGTCAACGGCATCCCGGTGCGTACGGTCGATCGCATTCTCGAAACCGAGACCGCGCTGACCTGATCGGTGGCCTGATCGGGTTCGCCCGATCTGGCTTCGCTGATCGTCAACCCCATCACTACGAGGAATTTCCCCATGTACGTCGACACCCAAACCTCGTTCTCGGACTCGCAGGCACTCACTGCCACGGCGATTTCGAGCAACGTTTACGACCTCTTCTCCACCCTCGCGGGTGGCACTTCCAGCGCGGGCGGCGTCTCGCCCAACACGAAGCTCGACATCGGCTCCGGCCCTGGCGACCTGTACCTGGTCGTGCGTACCAACGTGGCACTGACCGGCGGCACGACGCCGACACTCGCGATCACGCTGGAAACGGCCGACGATGCTGGCCTGACCACCAACGATCAGGTGTTGTTTTCAAGCGGCGCGCTGGCCCAGTCGGCGTTCACCGCTGCGGGCTCTACGCTGGTTGCCATCCGCCTGCCGATCGCGCTGTATCGTCGCTACGTGGGCCTGCGCTACACGATCACCGGCGGCCCGCTGACGGGTGGCTCGGTCGATGCGTTCCTGACGCCGACGCTCGACATCAGCCGCGTCTACCAGTCCGCGATCAACGTCCAGTAATCGGACGGCGATCGGTAGGCCATCGGTCGGCAATCGACCGTTCAACCCTCCCGCAAGGAGAACAGCGACATGACAAACGTAAAGGTGAAGGCCATCGAAAACGGCCACGACGGCGTGCAGTACCGGAACGCCGGCGAAGTTTTCGAGATCGACAAGGGCCGCTTGAAAGACGGCTCGACCTGGTTCGTCAAGCTGGCTGATGCGCCGGCCGAAGCCGATGACATTGTGGGCGCCGACGCGTCCACGGTGCCTGTGGATCAGGCTGCCGAACCGCCCGCGGCGTGACCGCTTGAGTTGACAGTGGCGAACGAGAGGGCCGGGTTTTCCGGCCCTCTTTTTTCAGGATCCGCAATGTCCTCTTCCGCAACCGAAATCTACAACCGCGCGCTCTCGCGGATCGGCATCGACCAGTTCCTCGGCGACCCGACCGAAACCTCGAAGGCGGGCACGTTGTATCGCATGTGGTACGACGCCAGCCGGCAAACGTGCCTGCGCGATTTCCCGTGGAACTTCGCGACCACCATCCTCGCGCTGGCGCCGCTCGCGAACCTCACGGTGCCAGGCTGGGGCTACGTCTACGCCTATCCGGTGGATTGCCTGCAGGCGCGCCAGGTGTGCAATGCCGATGGCGCGCGCACCACGCTCGCCGGCGTGCTGTACGGCGACACGTTCGATTATCCGTGGAGCACCGCCTACCAGGGCGGTTATCCGGCGATCGGCGTGCCGAAGATGCCGTTCAAGGTGCTGTCGATCAAGAACGGCTCGGGCGGCAATCAGCGCGTGATCGTGACCGACATGCCGAACGCGTTCCTGGTCTACACGATCGACGTGCAGGACACCGGGCAATTCGACGCCGGCTTCGTCGACGCGCTCGAATGGCTGATCTCGTCAGAAGTCGCCGGTCCCTTCATCGGCGCGCCCGCCGGGCAGCAAGTGGCCGAGCAGTGCGGCAAGTATTACCGCAATGCGGTGCTCAACGCGCGTGCGCAGAACCTCAACGAGTCGACGCCTGACACGCGGCCCGACTCCCCCGCGGTGTCCGCGCGGCTATGAAAGTCATCCAGCCGTCATTCACAGGCGGCGAAATTTCCCCGAGCCTGTACGCGCGTACCGACTTGGAGCGCTACGCGTCCAGCGTGCGCACCTGCCGCAACTTCATCGTGTCGAGCTTCGGCGGTCTCTACAACCGACCGGGAACGCGTTACATCGCGCCGACCAAGACCAATCAGAAGGTGCGCCTGATCCCGTTCCAGTTCAACACCGAGCAGACCTACGTGATCGAGCTCGGCAACGGTTACGCGCGGTTCTACTCGAACGGCTTCCAGGTGACGAGCGGCGGCAGCCCAGTCGAGATCACGACGCCCTGGTCGGCGACCGACGTGTGGGACTTGCGCTTCACCCAGTCGGCCGACGTGCTGTACCTGACGCACCCCAATTACCCGCCGCAGATGATCGAGCGCACCAGCGCATCGAGCTTCACCATCACGCCCTACGCGGCAAAAGAGGGACCGTTCCAGCCCGTCAACCCGGATCAGTCGGCCCTGATGGCCTCGAGCGCCGTCACCGGCAACGTGACCCTCACCAGCAACTCGGGCGCGTTCCAGGCGGGCATGGTCGGCCAGTTTGTCTATCTCGAAAACGCGAACCTCTCGGCCAACAAGCCGTGGACCTCGGGGGAGAAAAATTGCGCGGTCGGGCAGTTCCGCGTCAACGCCGGCAACACGTATCAATGCATCGCGCAGTCGAGCGGCGGCACGTATGTGCTATGCGGCGGCAACGCGCCGCAGCACAACGAGGGCGCCGAGTGGGACGGCCCGGGCGACGTGCGCTCGGATGGCACGGCCAACTATTCCGTGGGCTGTCTGTGGCAGTACATCGACGCCGGCTACGGCATCGCGCAGATTACCGGCTTCACCAACGCCAACACGGTCAGCGCGTTCGTGACCAAGCGCTTGCCCGCCGGCGTCATTGGCGGCGCGGGCACGCCGGCGCACACGTGGAGCATGACGGGCGATGGCAGCACCGTGATCTTCCCGCTCGCCGGCAACGTCACCAACATCCCGACGAATTACAGCGTCACGATCGGCGGTGTCCAGGTGCAGTGGAACCCGAACTATGACCCGAACCCGAACGGCCCGGCGCCGATCGGGAGCAGCGGCAGCGGCGGCTTTACGGGCGGCGGTGTTGGGCAGGGATCACGCCAATGACCGCCGCCCAGGGCTGGACCGTCGACAACGTCGCGCACACGATCACGTTCAACGTCGCGCCTGCCAATGGCGCGGCGATCGTGGTCGAAGAGTTTGCGCAGGGCGCCGTCAACGCCACATACATTTGGGCGCTCGGCGCGTGGGGTCCGTATTCCGGTTATCCGGTCGAGGTCGAGTTCTTCTCGAACCGCTTGTTTTTCGCCGGCACCGTCAACGCGCCGTTCACGGTCTGGTCGACCAAGATCAGCCAATGGAACAACTTCGGCAAGAGCGTGCCGACCGAGGACGACGACGCGATCACCGCGACGCTCGTCGCCAAGCAGGTCAACGCGATCACCGACCTGTTGCCGCTGAAAGACCTCGTCACCATGACGACGGGCTCGGAATGGCGCACCACCGGCGGCACGTCGAACGTGCTCACCCCGAGCACGATCAGCTTCGTGCCGCAATCGAACTATGGCTCGGGCAGCGTGCCCGCGCTGATCGTCGGCAACTCCGCGGTGTTCCTGCAGGCGCGCGGCAACTATGTGCGCGACCTTGGCTATCAGTTCGCGGTCGACCAGTACGCCGGCGAGAACCTGACGGTGTTCGCCTCGCACCTGGTGCAAGATCACACCATCGTCGACTGGACCTATCAGCAGACGCCGTTCTCGGTCATTTGGGCGGTGCGCGAGGATGGCGTGCTGCTCGGACTCGCCTACTTCAAAGAGCAGCAGGTCATGGGCTGGTTCCACTGCGATAGTTGGAACGGGTTCTATGAATCGGTCTGCTCGATCACGGAAGGCGACGAGGATGCGGTCTACGTGAGCGTGCGCCGCGTGGTCAATGGCTCGACGGTGCGCTACGTCGAACGCCTCGACACGCGGTTCCAGGCCGACCAGCGCGATTATTTCTTCGTCGATGCGGGGCTCACCTACGACGGTCGCAACTCGACCAACGCGCCGGCCGCGACGATGGAGCTCACCGGCGGCACGACCTGGACCAGCGCCGACAACCTGACGCTGACCTGCGCCGGTTATGCGCCGTTCGCGTCGACCAACGTCGGCGATTGGGTCAAGCTCTACGCCTACACGGTCCAGACCGATTCCAACGGCAACACCATCACCGACGAGTTCGGCGCGATCCAGTACACGCAAACGATCCTGGTCTGCAAGATCAACGCGTTCGTGAGCTCGACGGTGGTCACGGTCAACTCGATCGGCAACGTGCCAGCGAGCCTGCAGGCGACGCCGACGAGCTCGTGGGATTTCTGCCCGGTCACGTTCTCGGGCTTGAATCACCTGATCGGCCAGAACGTTTCGATCCTGGCCGATGGCAACGTGCAGCCGCGGCAGGTGGTCAGCAACACCGGGACCGTGACGCTGCAGGCGCCGGCGTCGGTGGTGCATGTCGGGCTGCCGATCACCGCGGACATGGAAACGCTTGAGATCAACGTGATCGGCGGCCAGGAGGTTCGCGATCGACGCAAGGTCGTGAACAAGGCGACGCTGATCGTCACCGACAGCCGCGGCGCGCTGATCGGTCCGGACGCCAACAACCTGCTGCCGATGAAGGGCAGGCTGGTGAGCGACGGCTACTGGAACCCGAACGCGCTGCAAGAGGACTTGATCGAGGCCTACGTGCAGACGACGTTCCAGACGCAGGGGCGCATCTTCGTGCGCCAGGCCGATCCGTTGCCGCTGACGGTGCTCGGCGTCATTCCCGACGTGGCGATCGGCGGTGGTTGAAGCACGTTGCGTGCCGGTCGAGGCCTGGCACGTGGAACACATCATCGCGCACATGCGCAACGCCGATTGCGCCGAAGTTCGGGCACTCGGCGGCCTGACGCCGCGGCAGGCGCTTGAACAGAGTCTGGAAGCTCGCGGATCGTGCTGGACGGGGTTGCTGGACGGCGAGCCCGCGGCGATTTTTGGCGTGTGTCCGCTCACGGTGACTGGCGGCATGGGCGTGGCGTGGCTGCTCGGCACGCCGCTGCTGGAACGGCATTGGCGCACCTTTGCGCGCTACTCGTCCGCCCGCGTGGCGGAACTGCTGGATCACTACGACGTGCTGGTGAACATCGTGCACGCGGATAACCGCGTGGCGCTGCGCTGGCTTGCATGGCTCGGCGCGACGTTCACGCCGAACGGCGACAAGGTTTATTTCGAACTTCGAGGTCAATCGTGAAACTTGGAATGCCACCACCGGATGAAGATGGCGTGCGCCGCGTGCGCCTGGGCTTCGTCGAATTCGCCGCCGTCGTCGTGGCCATCACGCTCGGCTGGTGGCTGGTCTCGCAGCTCGTCTCGGCGCAGTACGACGCGCAGATGAAGGCCAACGCCGACACCGCGACAGCGATCGTCGGCCTGCGCACGCAAGTCGCGGTGATGAGCGACCAGATCGCGACCTTGACGACGCAGCTTGCGGACATTCCCTCGCTGGCGCGCACCCAGGCGCAAATCCTCGCCGGGCAGGCGGACCACGAGCGCCGCATCGAACGGCTTGAAAACGACCACGGCGTGAGGGTGAAGGGATGGACGCATTAAAGCGACTTGCCGCATGGCTGTTCGGCCTATTCAAGCTGCCGCCGACCACGGACACGCCGGTCACGGTTCCCGAGCCCGCGCAGCCGGCAGAATTGCCCGCGCCGCGGCCGACGCCCAAGTCGATCACGGTCACGAGCGCGACCACCGTCGAGATTGTCGCGCGCACGCTGTGGGGCGAGGCGCGCGGCCAAGGCAACACCGGCATGCAGGCGGTGTGCAACGTGATCCAGAACCGCGCCAAGAATCCCGGCTGGTGGGGCAACGATCTTCGCAGCGTATGCCTGGCGAATGAGCAATTCGACTGCTGGAACCTGAAAGACCCGCAAGCGGCCAGGATGCGCGGCCCGATCAATGACGGCGCGTTCGTGATTGCGACCGCGATCGCGAACAAGGCCGTCGCCGAAACCCTGGCCGACCTCACCCGCGGCGCCGATCACTACTTCGCCGAGACGATCCCGACGCCTTCATGGGCCTACGGGCGCTCGCCGACGTTCGTGTGTGGCACGCCGGGCGATCGGCACTTTTTCTACAAGATCGGTCTTGGAGGCTGACATGCACCTGATCGCCGACTTCCGCAACTTTCACAGGTTCCGCAGCGTTCAATTCGGGCTCCTGGCGACCGCGTGCGGGGCGGGCGTCGCCGCCTATGGCGCTGCGCTCGCCATCTCGCCGAGCGTCGTGTCGGGCGTCCCGCACTGGCTGGTGACGCTGCTGACGGTGGGCAGCATGGTGCTGCCGTTCGCGTCCGTGATCGCGCGCGCCGTCGCACAGCCGAACCTTCCGCCGCCGCCGCCCAAGCCGCCCGGCGCCAACGACTTCCACCAAGGAGACACGCCATGATCTACATCATCGCCCTGCTGCTGCTCGCGATCGCCGCGCTCGAAGCCTTGCGCGTGCGCGCGGCCCGCAATCACACCACCGTGCTGACCGTACTGCACGCCGAAATCGCTGACCTCAAGACCGACGCCGAGAAGTTCGAGTCACGCTTCGACGGCGGGACGATCCCGAAATGATGGCGTGGCTGTGGGCGAAGGTCAGCAAGTACGCGGCGATCGCCGGCGCGCTGATCGCGGCCATCGGCGCCGCGCTGACCTTCGGCTTCCTCGAGGGAAAAAAGACGGGCGCGGCGAAGGGCGAAGCCGACGCGGCACAAGCGAAGGCGGCAGCGGCAGAACACGAGGCCGCGGTCGCCGCGTCCGACCAAAAGGCAGAACAAGCAACGGTTGAGACCGTGCGAGAGGTGCAAGATGAAATCCAGAAACTCCCCGATGCGCCCGCGCAGCAAGTCGGCACGGCTGATCCTCATTCCGCTGCTGGCGAGTTGCGCGATGATGGCTGGGTGCGCGCCGACACCGGTGCGGACGGTCATCAATAACTGCTCGCCGTGGTCGCCGATCAACCCGAGCACGAAAGACGTACTTTCGGACTCCACGGCCAAGCAGATTCTCTCGCACGACTGCATCGGCGTGCGCCTCGGCTGCTGGCCGCCGCCGTCACCGCAGGCGTGCGTCGCGCCACCCTCACCAACCAAGACCGAGTAAACCCCATGTGCGTCGTGATCGGAACTACTGCCGCGTACGTACTGATGGCCGCGAGCGCGGCGACCGCCGTGGTCGGCACCGCTTACGCGATGAACGCGGAAAAGAAAGCCGCGGCCTACAACGCGCAGGTCGATGTCCAGAACGCCAAACTCGCCAACACGCAAGCGCAGAACGCGAACGCGATGGGGAGTTACGAGGCCGACCAGGCGCGCATCCGCGGCAACCTGATGCGGGGGCAACAGCTCGCTACGATGGCCGCGAACAATGTGGACGTGACCACCGGCAGCGCCGCCGACATCCTCGGCGATACCGCCATGACGACGGCCACCGACGAGCGCCAGGCGCGCATCAACGCCGCGCAACGCGCCTACGGCTTTCAGGTGCAATCGCTCTCTGACATGGGCGCCGCGCAGTATGCCAAGTACCAGGGCAAGACCCAGGCCACCGGCACGCTGATCTCGGGCTTGTCGAGCGTGATGGGCAGCATGTCGCGGATGGGTGGCGCTGGCATGAACTCCACCAGCACCCTGGCGACGAGTGGCAACTATGGCGGCATGTACAACGGCGACACGTCCGCCTTCATGGGGAGTTACGGCCAATGATCCGCGTTCCCACGGTCGGGCTGGCCGACATCCAACCGGAGGCGATGCCGAGCGCGCGCATCGGCAACCAGGTGAGCGCCGAAGGCATGGGCGCGAACATCGGCGAGGCCGCGATCGGCCTGGGCGACCGCCTCGGCCAGATCGGCATGATGGAAGAGCAAAAGGCGAACCTCGCCGCGCTCAACCAGGCGCGCATTGCGCTGGCGCAGCACGAGTCCACGTTCTTCGATCCGAACAACCCGAGCGGAGCGCTGGCGTACAAGGGCAAGGACGCGCTGCAGGTTCCTGGCCTGCTGCAGAACGACCTCTCGACGTTCGCATCGCAGTACCGCCAAGGTCTCGCCAATCCCGCGCAAAAGGACATGTTCGATCGACTCGTGGCCGAGCATTACCTTGCGGTGTCCGATCGTGCCAACAGCTACGCGGAGCAACAGAAGGCCGGGTACGAACACCAGTCGGCGGAGGGGGCGATCGGGGTTTCGATGCAAGGCGCGCTATCGAAAGCGGGCGCTGGTGATACCGCCGGCGCGCAACAGGCATTGTCCGATGGCATCGCCACCATCAGGCAGTACGGCGAGGTCAGTGGCTGGGCGCCCGAGTACACCCAGTACAGCGTCGGCAAATTCACGAAGACTGTGCAGGCAGCGATCGACGCCGCCAACGTGTCAAAGGCCGAAGTCGCGATGACGCAAGACCCGCAAGGGTTCCTGCACGACAGCAACGCCCGCCTCGGCGTCGGCCAGTACAGCCCGGACTCGACCGCCGTCAGCGGCGATCCCAACGCACCGCGTGGGATCCGCAACAACAACCCCGGCAACATCAAGCAGAGCGGCATCGCCTGGAACGGCGCGGTCCCGAGCGCAGATCCGTCCTACGTGTCCTTTGCCTCGCCCACCGCGGGCATTCGCGCGCTGGCGCTCAACGCCTACCACATGCAGCAAAAGGACGGCGCGCAGACGGTCGGCGACGTGATCTCGCGCTGGGCGCCGGAATCGGACAACAACGACACCCAGGCCTATATCGCCGACGTGTCCAAGCAGATGGGCGTCAACCCCTCGACGCCGGTCGACCTGCAGGATCCCACCCAACTCACCGCTCTCACCAACGCGATCATCACCCATGAAAACGGAAAGAACCCCTACAGCGCCGAACAAGTCCAGCAAGGCGTCGATGCCGCGCTCGGCAAGAGCAAGGTGCCCCCAGTCCACGTGCCGCTCACGACCAACGGCAGCGGCGTGATCATGCCGGCGACCGACGGCGATACCCAGGCGCCTGCGATCGGCGAGCTCGGGAAATCCGGCAATCCCGTCGTCGACAGCCTGAAACCCGATCAACTGGTCGAACTGCACAACCGCGCGCTGACGCTGGTCAACAAGGATCAAGTCGCGATGCGCAGCAGCATCGAGCAACGCGTGCGCGACGACACCGCAGCCTTCCAGAGCGGCCAGCAGGTCAAGCAACCGCTCACCCTCACCGAGTTCACCCAAGCCTACGGCGACCAGCAGGGCATGGTCGCATACGGCGCCTACGCGTCGAACCAGCAGCTCGGCAAGGATCTCGCGACGGTCAACACCTTGAGCGAACCGCAGATGCGTGCCTTGGAACAAGCGCGCGCGCCGCTGCCCAATGCCGCCGCGGCCGCGGTCGATCCGCAGCACCCGATCCAAGAGGGCGCGGTCGCGCCAGGACAGAACGCCGCCGTGCGCCAGGCCGACGCGAAGATCCTCACCAGCGCGATCAATCGGACCCTGGCGGCGCGCAACAGCGACCCGGTGCAATGGGCGCAGCAGGCTGGGATCGGTGACATCAAGCCGCTCGACCTTTCCGCGCCCGACAAACTCGCCGCCTCGATCGCCGCGCGCGTGGCGCCGATGCACACCTTGGCGCAGCAGTACCAGATGCCGATGCGCATCCTCGCCGGTCCCGAGAAATCGGCGCTTTCGCAAACCTTGAACGGCATGCCGGCGCTGCAGAAGGCCGCGTTCCTGGGCGCGCTCTCGACCAAGATGCAAGGCCCGGCGTATGACCAGGTGTTGCAGGCCATCGGCGCGAATTCGCCGGTGGCCGCGACCGCGGGCCGGATCATGGGCGCCGATCACGCGGTGCAGGTGGGCACCACGGGCTCGCTGTGGTGGAAGCAACCGACCGACATGAGCGCGGCCGACGTCGCCGAAACGATGCTCACCGGCGAAAGCCTGATTACCGGCACGCCGATCGTGACACCGGCCAAGCGCGAAAAGGGCGACCCGCCCGCGCCCAAGCAGCCGAAGTTCGCGATGCCGCCCGACACCGCGACCAACGGCTTGCGCTCGACCTGGACCAGCGTCGCCGGCGATGCGTTCCGCGGCGATGGCGCCGCCGACGCGCAGGCGTATCAGGCCTATCGCGCCATGTACGCAGGCCTCGCCGCCAAGCAGGGCAAGAGCGATGGCGTGCTCTACCCGAAGATCGCGCAGCAAGCCGCCAAGGCCACGCTTGGGAACGTCGTCGATTGGGACGGCCACAACGTGCTGCCGCCCTACGGCATGAGCCAGAACGCGTTCACCGATGCGGTGAACAAGGCCTGGCAGGGGGCGCGCGCGAACGTGCCGGGCGCCGACGAGGCGGACGCGAGCGCGTTCACCCTCGACCGGCTGGGCCCGAATGCCTACACCTTGAGCAGTGCGGGCGCGCCGGTGCGCGACAAGGCCGGCCGCCCGGTGGTGCTGCGCATCGCGTACCCGGCCGGCGATCCGACCGCGACCGCGCAACCGCAGGCGGCGGCGAAATCAGCCGCCGCGCCGAACACCCTCGGGCAGCAAGTCATGGCGAACATCAATGGCAATGGATGATCCGGGCCTCAACTCGAACGGCCTCACCGCCGACGAGCAGGCGACGTTCGAAGGTCTTTACGGCGCTGACGCGGGCACTGCGGGCGCGCCGAAACCGGGCGCGCTCACCGGCTGGTGGCATGCCGCTGGTGCCGTGCCGCACGCGCTCGCGAATGTTGGACTTGACGTGTACGGCGCCACGAACACCGCGCTGCGCGGCGCTGTCGATTCAGTGACCGGCGCGCATGATTTCAGCAACCTTGCCGGTGAGCCCGAAGGCTACGGCGCTGGCACACCATTCAAGGCCGCGCCCGACACCTTGCGCAGCAAGGTGGATGACGCCGCCGAGGAAACCGCGCAGCAGGTGGCGGATTTGCGTTCGGCGACCGATCAAATGTACCGGCCCGATCCGCATACGACTGGCGCTGCAGGGAACCTGTTGTTCGGTGCCGTCGATCCGCTGGTGCGCATCGGCGTCGGCTCGGTGCTGACGCGTGGCGCGGGCGGCCTCGAATTCGCCGCCGGCACCCAGGGTTACGAGCGCGCCCGTGAGCTTGAAGCGCAAGGCGTCGATGCTGGCACCGCGGCCGAATCGGGCGCCATCTCCGCAGGCACCTTCGAAGCGATGGGCGCGGTCGGCGGCGAAGAGGGTTCGCTGGCATCCCGCGTGCTGAAAAGTGGCGCGGTGAACTTCGCCGGCGGCATCGCCAACCGCGGCGCGGACTCGGAAGCCTTGAAGGCCGCCGGCTACGACAAACTCGCCGCGCAAGAACAGTGGAACGATGCGCAGACGATGCTTTCCGATGCGCTGGTGGGCCTGGCGTTTCCGCTGATGCACGAGGGCATCAACCGAGGGCTCGACGCCGCGGCCACGCGTGCCGAGAACAAACTGGCCGACAAGATCGCCGCCAACCCGGAGCTGTTCGACAAGCTGCACGATGGCACGGGCTACGTGCCGGCGGCCAACGTCGACGCCGCCATGACGAGCCTCAACGCGCGCCAGGCGGCCGACACCGCACCCGGCATCCCGACCGATTTCGCCTCGC
Organism: Rudaea sp.; assembly: GCA_035712685.1. Taxonomy (GTDB): domain Bacteria; phylum Pseudomonadota; class Gammaproteobacteria; order Xanthomonadales; family Rhodanobacteraceae; genus Rudaea. Next base: position 17,870 of record DASTAL010000169.1, read on the forward strand.
AAGGCTTGCACTACAAGGCGCTCGACGCCGCCATCAAGCAATCCGTCAACGGCGACGACGTGCAGGTCGAGCCGATCGTGCGCGGGATGCAGACGATTCCGCGGCCGGTCGATCCGGCCAAGGCGGAAGGGTTCGCGGAAGCCTTGGCGCCCGAGCCCGAAGCCGATCCGTTCCGCTACGCCGAGCGCGACGCGAACGGCGCCATCACCGGCTATCGCAACGGCGACGACTTCATCCCGGCATTCAAGAATCTCACCGACGCGCAGCGCGAAGTCGAAGCGCGCGCCGCCGCCCAGGTGCTCGATGATCCCGAGGCTGCGATTGCCGCCTATTCCGCGCTGACCGGCAAGGATCACGACACCCAGGGCGGCAACCTCATCAACACCGACAGCGCACGCGAGTTGTTCCCCGACTACGGTGCCAGCCCCGCGGCGCGCTCGATGAATGCGCTCGCGGTGCACGAACCAGCGTCATGGATCGCGAAGCGTGCGTGGGAACGAGCGCTGGCACGTCCGGTGCGCGAAGGCAAGAACAATTCCGTATTCTTCACGGGAGGCGGCACAGGTGCCGGCAAGAGCACGGGGCCGCGACGCATCTCGGACCTGGCTGACAAGCAGGAGGGCGCTGACATTACGTTCGATGGCAATCTCAACGGCTTCACGAGCGCCACCAAGAAGATTGATGCGGCGCTCGCCTCTGGCCGCAAGGTTCACATCCTCTACACCTTCCGCGACCCGGTGCAGGCGTTCATCCATGGTGCGCTGCCGCGTGCCGAGCGCTACGGCCGCACGGTTCCGATTCCGGTTCACGTCGATACCCACGTTGGTGCCGCTGAAACCTACCTTCGTCTGAAGAAGCATTACGAGGGCAACTCGAACGTCGTCATCGAGTCCATCCGCAACGATTACAAGCCGGGCGGCCGAGGCACTGTGACGCGTGGCCTTCCGGACGATGAAATCGCGCAGCGTGCCACCGCCGATCGTGGTAAACTCTCGTCGGAGGTTCGAGATGCCTTTGAACGAGAAAGACAAGCAGGCCGCGTTTCAGACCGGGTCTACTACGGCACCCTCGGCACCCGTCACTCCGACATCGTTGACGCAGCTTCGCCAAGCAGCCGAAGCAGCGCACGCACGGATGATCGCAGAGCGCAAGCCGGGCCAACCCCCCACGGTGACGCCGGAAGTGATCGCATACAACCAGGCATTGAGCAGCCAGCCGCCAACGGCAGGGGATCAGAAGTGGGCGGCGTGGTACGCCCAACTCCAGGAATCGGACCACTGGGATCAGGCTCGGGGGGTATTCGTCCCGAAGGCCAACCCGCAAACACCCTAAACCCCGCCGCTGGCGGGGTTTCTGCTTCCGGGGCCGACGCTTCCATCCGTTCCTCGGACGCCGCCTACGGCACGCCCGACCGCCACCCATGGGTTGACCTCGACACCACGAAGAACATTCCGCTCGCCGGCGGCGTGAGTGCGGACGGCCGCACGATCTACATCAGCCGGTACATGCCGAAAACCGTCGAGATCGACGGCAAGACCATCGACGCCATCGAAGGCGTGACGGTGCACGAAGTCGAAGAACAGAAGGTCATGCTGCCGGACGGCCCGAAGGATGCCGAATACATGGCGGCGCTCAAGGCCGACATCGCCTCGGAAGCCAAGGCCAACCCCAAGAGCCCGAAGGTTTCGAGCAACGATCTGAAAAAGGTTGCGCGTGGCGTGGCGTTGCCCTACCCGAAGGCGCACGCGATCGCGACCATCCGCGAGAACGCATTCATCCGCGCAAAGTACGGCATTGATCCGGAGAAGTATCAGAAGGCGCTGGCGGACGGCATCGAGGACGCCCGCAAGAAGGCCGCGCAGGAAGGCAACATTCCGGCCGACCTTGACCGCACGCCCTACGAGGACACGGGCCTCACCAAGCTGCTGCCAACGAAGCCCGGCGGCACGCTGATGCAGAACCGCGACCGCGCCCGGGCGGCGAGCCTGACGCAGATGGCCGGCATCGCGAACGCGCCCGATGCGCAGCGGCTCGGGTTCAGTCGCGACCCTAACACCGGCGCGCCGATGGTCTCGGCCGAGAATGCCGACGCGGCGATTCCCGAAGCCGACCAGGGCAAGCAGGATGTCGTGATCTTCGCTGATGGCCGCAAGGTTCCGGTGCGCTATGCGGTGGTCGAAGCCGAGGATGTCGCCGCCTCGCACCAGGCGGACGGCAGCGTCAACCCCGATTACGAAGGCGCGCCGCTGCAGGCGCTCAACAATGGCCGCGTGGCAGGCGTGCAAGCGGCCTGGAAGGGCGGCAAGGCCGACACGTACAAGGCCGGGCTCGTCGCCGACGCCGCGATGTTCGGGCTCGATCCCAAGGCGATCGAAGCCAAGGCGCAGCCGATGGTGATCCGTCTGTACGACGCCAAGGCCAATTTCGGCGACATGGGCAAGGCTTCGAACGAGTCCGGCAGCCTGGGGCTCTCGCCGACCGAGCAGGCCTTGACCGATGCGCGCGCGCTGCCGGACCTCGACACGCTGCCGCTGACCGAGTCCGGCGAGATTTCGAGCCGCGCCGACGATGAGTTCCACCGCGCGTTCCTGCGCAATCTCGGCGTCAACGATGCCGCCAAGCTGGTCGACGCCAGCGGGCGCTTCAACAAGACCTATCTCGACCGCCTGCGCGCGGCGCTGTTTGCACGGGCCTACGGCGATCCGCGGCTCATCGAGATGCAGACCGAATCGACCGATCCGGTCGCGCGCAACGTCCTGAACGCGTTGACGGCCGCGGCACCCGAGTGGGCCAAGGTTGACCAGGGCGCGCCGCTCGGCGACTACGCGACGCGTCTGACGGCCGCGATGGACTTGGTTCGGCAGGCCGGCGAATCGGGTGAGTCCGTGGCGCAGAAACTGGCGCAAGGCGACCTGATCGCCCGCGACCACCGCGGCGATGCGTGGGCGAAGTTCTTCGCCGACAATGCCCGCTCGGGCAAGCGCATCGGCGAGGCCTTGCGTGACGCCGCTCGCATGATCGCATCGGAGCAGCGTAAACTACTCAACGGCGACATGCTCGGCGGCGGCAGCCGCAGCGAAAGCGACATCACCGAGGCCGTGCTGAAAATCGCCGAGGACCGATATGGAAACGAACGACCCGCTCAATCCGGCAGCCTCTTCAATGCCGCCGGCCGACCCGCCCGCGATGCAGCGGCTCGACCGGCTGCTGATGTGGCACGCGATGGGGCACGCGAACAAGCTCAAAGTGAACGAGCCCAAGCTGACCATGCCGCCGCCGGAGAACGCGCCGCACCCGAGCCCGACGCAACGGGCGCCGCTGACGCTGGTCGCCCCGCAGGCGATGCCGTAGGCGCAGCCGCGGATGGTGCCGACGCGCAAGCACCTGCAGGACCGCAAGGCGAGGCTGGCCGAGCTCGACCAGGCGAGCCAGGTGGTGATGCGCAGGATCCGGAAGGACGCGCGGGAACTGGCGCGGCTGCGCCAGGAGATCGAGACATTGCACGCGCCCGCGAGGCCGTCACCCGTCGACCCGACTTGATGCTGCCCGAGGGACTGACCGCGGCCGAGGCGATGCGCCAGGCCGACGAGGAAGTCGCGCAAGCCGAACGCGACGCCGCGGCGTTGAAGTCTGCCGTCGACTGCTTCCTGCAATTCGGGAGTGATGCCGCATGAAATCCGAATGCGCCCTGCGCGTGGCGCAGACCCTTGGGCGCTCGCTTTCGGCCGTCGAGAGCCGCGACATCGAGACCCGGCTGCGGCTCGCGCGCCGGCGCCTGGCGCGGCAGGATCCCGATGGTTGGCAGAAGCTCACCGCCGAGGAACAAACCGAACGCGCCGGCGCCGAGGCCGCTCGCGAGATCACCCGCGACGCGATCGCCAAGCGCATTCGCATGGCGCAGACCATCGTCGCGCACGACCGCATCGAGAATTACATCGCCTCGCAGCGCGCGGCCGGCATCGACAAGGACGGGATGCAGTCGATCGACCGCCTGCTCGAATCCAACCCGGACGGCAAGAACAACATCGTCTCGCTGCACTCGGCCATCCAGGGCATCGCCGCGGCGGCGAGCACGTATCTGACCCGGAGCTGGCACGTCGCCGGTGGCCGGTTCTTGAAGCTGCTGCGCGATCCGCGCGCCGAGGCGCTGCTGGTGCGCGCGCTGCACGGCGACACCAGCGTCCCGAAGGCCTTCCAGGATGCCGCGCGCGATTTTCACACCCTCGCCGAACGCCTGCGCCAGCGGTTCAATGCGGCCGGCGGCGACGTGGGCAAACTCGACAACTGGGGCATGCCGCACTCGTGGTCGCTGCAAAAGCTGCTCAAGGCCGGGAAAGAGGCGTGGACCGACACCATGTTGCCGTTGATGGATCGCGATCAGTACGTGCACGACGACGGCTCGCGCTACAGCGACGACGAGATGCGCGCCTTCCTGGGTGAAGCCTGGCAATCGGTGGTCACGAACGGCGCCAACAAGGTACTCGCCGGCGATCGCGTGGGCGCCGGAATCAAGGCCAACCGGCACAGCGCCGAGCGCCAGATTCATCTCACCGGCGCCGATGCGTACCTCACCGCCATGCGCACGTTCAGCGACCGCGGCGTCATGGATGCGATGTTCGGCCACGTGCGCCGCATGAGCCGCGACATTGGCCTGGTCGAGCAGTTCGGCCCGAACGCCGATCTCGCTTTCCGCCAGGCGCTCGAAACAGAAACCAACCGCGCGATTGTCGCGCACCCCGAGCGCGCATCGCACTGGACGAGCTATTCGAAGCGACTCACCGATCGCTACAACTACGAGGTCAACGGCTCGCCGATGCCCTCGACCTGGTACGCGAAAGCGGTGCAGGGCTGGCGCAACCTCAACATGCTGAAACTCGGCGCGACCGCGATCAACAGCCTGGGCGATTGGGGCACGATGCTCACGACCGCCCACGTCAACGGCGTGCCGAAAACGAAGATGTTCCTCAACGAGCTGCGCGCGCTGAATCCGCTCGATCGCAGCCAGCGCGCCATCGCCGCGAGCGCGGGCCTGATGGTGCGCGAGTATTCGCAGACGCTCGCACGCTTCGGCGACGAGCTCGGCGCGCACGGCTGGACGTCCAAGGTCGGCAACACCATGCTCAAGGTCTCGCTGGCGCCCTACGTGTGGCGCGCGCGGCAGCAGGCTTTCAGCCTCGGCATGATGGACCAGGTCGGCAAGGCGGTGGCCGCGCATACCTCGATCGACGCGCTCAACGACGACGACCAGAAGCTCACCAAGCACTTCGGGCTCGATGATCGCGACTGGCAGGTAATGCGTCTCGCCAAGCCGGACACTTGGGGCGGCAACCATACGCTGCTCACCCCGGAATCCATCTACCAGATTCCCGACGCGCAGCTCGAAGCCGCGGGCATCGACAACCCGCAACTCGCGAAGGACAAGGCTGCCTCGAACCTGATGGCACTGGTCTACTCCGAACAAGACCGCGCCATCCTCGAACCGGGTCCGCGCATCAAGGTCGCGCTCGGCGGCATGTCGGACCCGGACAGCGCGAAGGGCATTCTGCTGCGCTCTTTCAGCCTGTTCAAAACCTACTCGTTCGACATGACCTACCAGCACTTGAACCGCGCGCTCAAGTATTACGATTCATGGAAGGGCAGCGTCGGCTACCTCGCGGCGCTGGTCGCGGCGACGACGGTGTGCGGCGCAACGGCGAACGCGATCAACGACCTCATCGCCGGCCGGGATCCGCGCACGCTCAACCTGTCAGCGAAAGAGGGCTGGAAAAATTGGATCGGCGCGATGGTGCGCGGCGGCGGCCTGGGCCTTTATGGCGACTACCTCATCAACACCGCCGGCGCCCGCGGCAACACGCTCGCGGAAACCCTGCTCGGGCCGCTGGTCTCGGACGCGTCCTCGCTGCTCGACTTCGGGCAGAAGGCGATCGCCGCCAGCACCGACCCCGACGCCGACACCGAAAAGAAACTGCACTCGCCGGCGATCGAGGCCGAGCGCACGGTGCGCTCCTACATTCCTGGCGCGAACCTCTGGTACACCCGCGCGGTGCTCGATCACCTGATCTTCAACGATCTCTCCGATTACCTTTCGCCCGGCTACATGCAGCGCCAGCAGTCGCGCGACCGCCAGCAGGGGCACACGCATTATTGGCAACCCGACCAGGCGTTCCCTGATCGCGCGCCCGACTTCTCGCACATCGGCGCATCGCAGAACTGACGCCACCAACCGAACACCACCCAAGCCGCCGCAAGGCGGCTTTTCTTTTGGAGCAGCGGCCATGACCGTCACCACCACCACCGCCTCGCAAACCTTTCAGGGCAACGACACCGCGACCGCGTTCCCGTGCCAGTTCGAGATTTTCCAGAACACCGACATCAATGTGTTTTTCGTGAATCCGGCCACGGGCACGCAAACCCAGGCGGTGCTCAATACCGATTACACCGTGGCGGGCGCGGGCGCTTCGGCAGGCTTCACGGTCAACACCACCGTCGCCGTTCCCACTGGAACGAACCTCTACGTGGTGCGCGCGCTGCCGCTGACGCAACTGATCGACTTCACCAACCAGGGCGCGTTCTTCCCGACCCTGCACGAAACTGCGTTCGATCGGCTGTGCATGCTGATCCAGCAGATCGCGAACTTCTCGGAAGGGCTCAACATCACGATGCCGCCGGGCCTCGTGCCACAGCCATCCGCGAAATTCCCCATCCCGCTGGCTGGCAGCCTCATCGGCTGGAACGCCGCCGGCGATGAGCTGGTCAACACCGGGCCGACGACTGGCGCGGGCGGCATCTCCGACATCAACGTCGCGGCCAACGCAGGCGTGCAATCCACGAAGCTCGCATTCACCCAGGCTGGCACGGGCGCGGTGGCGCGGACGGTCCAGGCCAAGCTTCAGGACGTGGTGAGCGTGGCGGACTTCGGCGCCGTAGGCGATGGCGTCGCGGACTGTACGGCGGCGTTCCAGGCGGCCCTCAACGCGGTATCAACTGCGGGCGGCGGCTGCGTCACGGTGCCGAACGGCAGCTATGTGGTGGGCGCCCTGACGCTCGCCAGCAACGTGCGGCTGGCCGGCGCAGGGTTGGCTTCGACGACCTTGATCCCGGATGCCGCCAGCATCACCGTCCTTTCGGGAAGTTCCTGCAACAACGTTGTGGTCGAGAACCTCTCCATCGGCTGCGCGGCAAAGACGGGCGTGACGGGAATCTCGTTCACCAAAGGATGGCAATGCACTATTCGGAACGTGCAATTTGAAGGCTGCGCCACTTCCTTCGTGATCGACCGTGGGAGCTTCTACGACGTCTCTGGAATCTTTTTAACCGGATCTTCCAGCATCGGCGCAGGCGGTTGCAAAATCTGGTCGTCCAGCGACACCGACTACGTCCATGATGTGGTGCTGCGGAGCGTGGCCATCACCAATGCCGGAAACGGCGTCACCGGCACGGGCATCTACATCCGCCGCGGCGTGAGCGTGCTGGTCAGCAACGCGCATGCGAACGACATGGTGACGGGTGGCACCGCACAGAACTTCATCGTCGTCGAGAACGACTCGCAAGGCTGCAAAATCGTCGAATGCGGTTCGCCCTACTCCAACATCGGGCTGCTCGTTCAGACGGGCAGCGGTGTGGCCGTGGCTCCCACGTTCCTCGACGTGATCAGCTTCGACTCGGATCAGTGCGTATCGCACGCGATCGACATCGAGGATGGCGAGTGGATCCGCATCATCGGCGGCAATCTCACGGCGTCAGGTCGAACCCCAGCCGCGTTCGCGCTCCTCATCAACGGCGCGACGAGCGTGTTCGTCGACGGCGTGACGGTCCAGGGATTCAGCAGCACGCCGGGATCGGGTATCTACATCGCCAACGGCACGGACATCCAGCTTCGCAACTGCGTGATCGACACCTGCTACTACGGCTTTACGTTCGCGGCCACCAACGCGGGAATCACGATGATCGGGTGCGCGTTGCAGAATTGCTCCAACGCCTTCAACGGGGCGTTGCCCTCCGATGCGGGCAGCTTCTTCTACGGCAACAAAGGGCTTAGCTCCTATGCGAACACCGTGCCGGGAATGCCCGCCTCGGGAACCGCGCTGGTCAATCCGTTCCCATTCGCTTGTCGCATTTGGGTGTGGGCCGGGACGGTGAGCGCCTTCCATGTTGCCGAAACAGGCATCCCGGTTGGAACTCCTTTCTACACGGACCTGGAACCTGGAGAGTCGATCAAGATTACCTACACCTCGGCGCCGAGTTGGACGTGGCAGGCTAAATGACGGCGCTCGCAACAGCGGCGGCAGGCGGTCCGGTGAGCGTGGGGACGTTGCTGTAAAAGTGTCTACCCAATGCGCCGCGCCGACGCAGGAATGCGGGTTACAGCGGTGGATAACTCGCGGAAGGTAGACGCGTCGAGTTCCCGAAAGCTCCACGTGAAACAACCGCTTGCGCGTTCGCGGCTTCCGGACTGTTAATCTGGGGGTCCTTGGTTCGAGTCCAAGTTCGGGCGCCAAATTCAACAACTTACGCGGTGGATAACTTGCCGCTGTCTAATCTGATAAAAAACGTCTACCCGATGGGCCGGATCGCTTCCGGTTTCACGCGGTAATGCTTGCGCGTCGTGCCTTCATCTTCGTGCGCCAAAAGCTGCGCGGCATGGGTGAGGCTGTCGGCGTCGCTGCCGGTTTTCTTGCGCAAGTCGTGGAAGTGGACATCGCCGATCCCGGCGCGCAATTTAAGCTTGCGCCACGACGCCCGAAAGCCGCTTGACGTGTACGCCTCGCCGTCGCGGTTGATCAGCAGCGGCGCCGCCCCGATCCGGCTGCGCGCCATATCGCCCCACAGCACCCGCAACTCGTCTGACCAGCCAATCAGGATGGTCTTGCCGGTCTTGCCCGTGCGAACCGTGATGCCTGCCTCGCTGGCGTCACTCAGGCGCAATCGCAGCAAATCCCCCTGCCGCAGCCCCGTCAGATACGCGAAGCGCAGAAACGGCTTCCAGCGCGGCCATGCTGCGGTGATCAGCGCGGCCAGTTCCACATCGGTCACGTACCGCTGGCGGGGTCGCTCCGTGTTCCGGTAGCGCAAGCCCGCGGCCGGGTTCGCCCCGGCATAGATTCCGGCGTTCAGCGCCCAGGTGTAGACCGCCGACAACAACGCCCGCTCCCGGTTGCCCGACACGTTGCCGCGTCGCCGCACGTATTCATACACATGATCCCGGCGCAGTGCTTCCAGCGGCATGCGCCCAAACACCGGAACCAGTTGCTTCATCGCGTCCCGATAGCTGGTGATCGTGGAGGGCTGCAATCGATCCGCGCTGTCGGCGATGTATTGCGCGAGCGCCTGCGCGATCGTTCGGATCGGCGCAGCTTCCCGGCCTTCCCATTCCGCCCATGTTCGCAACGCCTGTCCATAATCGCGCCCGAGATGCGTCCAGACGTGTCCGCGCACGTAGTAATACGCGCCATGTTTGCGGTGCAGCCGTGGCGGAAGATCACGCGGCACGCATTGCTTTCCAGTTGGGCGCGGGTTCCGCGCGCTTGGGTCGCTCACCGTAGCCCCGCCAATCGCCGCGGTCAACCAAGGGGCGCCCGCTCTGCGGCTGCACCGTGAAGCGTATGCCCATCGCCGCCAGCGCCTCGCATTGCCGGGCATGCCATGCATACCCGGTAATTTCGCGAACCTCTTGGGCGGTCAGGCAAAGGCTCACGTCATTCCTCCACCGGCACCAGCGCGACGCGCTTGCCTAACCACTCGACCGGAAACGGCTCCGTGAAATACCCGGTAATAGTGACGCCCGGATGCTTGCCGCTTAGATCTACGGCGTGCAGACGCACGGTTGGCGTATCCGCAATTTTCGCCTTGAGCGCCGCAAGCTCGGCCTCGGCGCGCTCGGCACGTTTTTGCAATGCGCGCCATTCCTCGCGTGATGGAACGTGCAGCAATTCCTCCGTCATGCCAGAAACATCACCACGCAGTCGATCCCGCTCGCGGATCGCGGCGTCGATGGACGCTTTGACTTGGCCCGGATCATCGTATGCGTCGATAAAACCACGCTCCAAAAGCTCGCTGATTGATTCAAGCGTAATGGTCATTTCGGAGGCTCCGGCGGCAGAAAATCGACCCGCATCCCGTCTTTAATCCATTGCTTCCATCTTTGCTCTGCCGCAGCCAGCCGCCGCAATTCGGCGCTGATGATCGTGAATTGCGGGCCATGTGAGCCTACACCTTGGACTCGCAATGCATCGCGCAATTCGCGCATCGCGGTTTGCACTTCCGGCCTCAACTTGTCGAGTGCGCTCATTTCTGCACCAGCGCGAAACTGACGAGTACGCACGCCGCACAGAAGATGAATAGTGCGAGCAACATTACCCCGTTGTTGCCGGGATCAGACAGCCAATCCAATATGCGTTTCATTGCTCGTTCCTGTTCAGGGTAAATGCCTGGCGGATAACGCCGATAGGCGGTGCGATTCGGCGCGGTTGTGCGGTTTCGGTGCTGTGTTACGCGGCGGGTTTACACCCCACTATGGGGTTGAACTAATAGTTATGCGTCATCGAGCACCCGGTCTGCATGCCGTTTGTATCGCTCCACTTCGGCAGCTCCAACCCGTTTCGCGGGTCCACCCGTGTCGAGATTGAAGTCACCGAAATCCGCCTCGTCAGTGGCTCGCTGCAATGCATCATCCATTCCCTCGGCCTTCACGAGAACATCGCAAAAAGCAATCAGCTTCACGTTGTAGTAGGGCATCTCGTTTCCTCTTGTGGCATGACGCATAACAATTCGGTCAAGCGGAGCGCGTACCGCGCCCGCTTACCTCAAACGTTAGGCGCGTCCACGAACTTGCTAATCGTGCAGCCTTCGGAAACGTAGTGCACTGCTCCAGTGGCTGTGTCACGAAATATCCAGCTATCGCCAGTCGCGCAAGGTTTGTGCAGCACTTCCGCACACTCGCATAGCGTCATCTGTGCGCCATGAAAACTCACTTTCACAAGGTCTCCGCCACTTATATTGTTCATCACGCACCTAACAATTCATTCAACGCGACCGCCAGCCGTCGCCGCTTTTACATGCGCCTCGCGCGGCGCGTTAATTCAGGCGTTATGCCGCAAACAAAGCGTCGCTGCGGCCCCATTGTTGGGCCATCGCGTCCGCGATCCCTGCGAACGTCCGGCTCCGTTCTTTCCAGCGTTCCGCACTTGGCGGCATCCGGTGCACGCGCGCTTCGCGGCCCTCAACAATCTGAGTGGGTGTCAGCCTCGGCAGTCCCTTCAGCCATAAGCACGTCGCCTTTGTCTCGCCGTGCCCGAACTGCCACGGCTGTATTACCTGGTCAGGCTTGCGCCACAAGCTCGACATCACGCACACCGGGTTTTCAATCGCTATGCGCGGTATCGGCGCGCGTGCCAGCGCCATGAAAAAGCTCACCGCGCTTTGTTGCCTGCCGTCCATGCGCTTCTCTGCAAAATGCCGCGCGCCGCTCACGCTCAAGTGCGTGCAGGGCGGGTGCGCAATCATCAAATCAAACGGGTAATCCAGCACATCGCGCACGTCGCCTTGGTAGTGCTGGCCTTCGGTTTCGCTCGGCAACAGGTCGCAACTCATCGCGTCATGCCCCCCCCGCGTAAAGGCATCGCGTACGACGCCGCTGTACTCGCATGCAATCAAAACGCGCATCGTGTTTCCTGTTGGGTTTGCAGCCTAACTACGCGTTGCAGCGGATCGCCTACGGTTGCCGCTCAACTTGGGTGTTATGCGTCATGCTGTGGCGTCCAGAATTATCTGCGCAAACTTACGCAGCGCCACACGCCCGCTGTAGGTAGTTACAGGCGCGGGTTTGCCGGCATCGCTGCCAACCCACAAATAAGCATTGCGTCCGCGCCCCACCAAGACCATCTGGCCGTCGTTGCGGTCGCAACGGAGTCTTCCGGTGTGCCCTTCTTCGACAGGCTTCACGATTCGCGCCATTTTGTTTCTCCTCGCGGCACGCCGCATAACAAGTCAATCAACCTGACGCTCATCCCTTCGGGATTCGCGCAGGTTATTTCCAGCGTTGGGCGGCTGTTCGAATTGAACAGTCGGCCCGTGCTTCGGTGAAATATCCAGCCCGCAATGTGCGCGAAACACCAGTCCGCATTTCATGCACGGCCACTCCACACGGTTGTCGTGGTCGGCGCCGGGCACGGCGTGTAGGTCGTGCAGCGAAAACACATGCCTGCACCATCGCTGGCGCAACCGCCCAACAAGTCGGTCAACCCGACGTTCACTTCGCTGCGCTTCGTTCACGCGGGTTACCTCCAACGTTAGCCATCGCGGCCAGGTCTATCTCATCCACAAAATCGCGCAGCTTGCGCTTTCCGTCTTTGATCCTTTGCGCGGTCCAGTGCTCCGGCATAATGCCGATATGCTGGACGGAGAAATCGACCGTCAGCATGTGCAGCGCGCGGCGATAATCGCGCCGCCAGAACGTCCAGATAATCCCGCCATCGTGGCCGCGGGTGCGCGACCAGGTGACATCCCTGTCTTTCCGTGGCCGACGCGGTTCAAGGTGGCGCGCTGCGAGGGTCATGCGGCTTCGAGATCCTCGCCGCCTTCCGTGTCGTTGCTGGCGCGCGGCGCAGGTGGCGCGAGGGTCAGTTCGACCTCATGCCCGAGCGCTGCGGCGAGCTTCGCAATGTCGTGGTCCTCGGGATAGGTCGAGAGGGTGAACTCGTGCTTCGCGCTGCCGCCGGCGACGGCCTCGACGCGCGACTTCTTGAACTCGCCGGTCAACACCAGCGCATCATCCTCGTCGAAGCCGGTCACGATCGACGCGACATAGCCGGGCCATTCGCCGCTGATCTTGAGCGGCATTTCGAGATCAGGGAACGCCAGCGTGGTCAGCTCGCCATTGAAGGCGTCGACCTGTTCGCCGGCGTGGCCGCCGCGATACAGCGCCGGCCGGATGCCCGGCAGGATTTCGTCGAGGATCGCGCTCGACCCCACGCGCTCGAATTTCAGATCGACGGCGCGCACGTCGTCCTCGCCGTGCTTCTCGGTGCGGATGTTCAGATGGACGAGTTTCACGCGTTCGTTGTTGAGATAGAACATGGGTCTCTCCTGGTGGCGGAAGGCCGGTTACTCTCGTCCGGCGGCGGCGCGATGCAGGGGTTCATCTGCCGTCAGGTGGCCGCTTCACGCCGTTCGGAGGGGAGATCGAACGGCGCCACACGGCAGCGCGGTCGTTGCGTGCCCGCGCTATTCGGCCAACTCCTTCGCGCGCTTGTCGTACAGCGCATTCAGGGCTTCGTGTTCGGACTCCGGAAGGGCGCGGATGAGGTCGGCGGCGGCGTCCAGCGCATCGCGATCCGCGGCATTGGCGAGCGCGTCGTGGACGTTCACCCCGACAAGTTCAACCGTTTCAACGACTGTGCGCTCGGCTTCCGTCAACGGCTCGTGTTCCAGCAATGCGCCTTTGAGCGCATCGAGAGTGCCCTCCGCATTGGCCGGCGCGGCAACCTCGACATGCGCCTGTGCGCCGCCCCACACGTCCTCGACTTCCTCGCGGGTGAGGATGCCCATCGAAACCTCGGGGGCGTACACACGCGACCAGAACCCGGCTGCGCGGTACAGGAACATCAGCTCGGGCATCGTTGCCCACTTGCTGCCGGGCTTTTTTAGCCAACCCTCGGCCTTGACCATCGTCCATGTAATCCAGGGCCCGACGCAGCGTTCGCCGGTGGCCTTGTCCTCGGCGAACGCGCGCACGCGATAATCGTCCTTCGCGGGATCTTCGCCCTTGACCTCGAATCGCATGGGCGTGAAGCGCCCGCAGGCATTCACGGTAGCGATGAGAAACGACGACGACCACGACGGCTTTCCTTGGATCAGGTGCAGGTTCTGCATGACCTGCAGCGGCGACGCGCCGATGCGTTCTGCGATTTCGAGCGCGATCAGGACATTGGGCAGGTTGCCCCGATACGCCTGCGGGATGATGTCGCTGGACGCGAGTGCCTTCGCCTTGCGCTGCGCAAGCTCGAAATGCGACACCGGCGGTGCGGCGGGAAGCGTGGTGACTGCGTTCATGGTTGTGTTCCTTGGGTTGAGTTCTGCGCCCCGTATCGCCGGGACCACGCGGGCCTTTGGACTACCGAGCCCACATCACGGAGTTGAACCGCACCACGTCTCACCAGACCTCTGCCACCGATCAGGAATCGAACCTGCCTTTTCTGTCCATCAATCGTTCAATGCCCATCGCGGCAACGCCAAGCGTGTAATGTCGTTGGTGTAAGTCGGCCACTCGCCGGTCTGCACGCCGTGCGCGATGCGTTCCATGCCGCGCGCGCGCAGGTCGTACCCGCGCTGCTCGGCCTCGGCGTCGATGTAGTACAGCGCGACCGCGTAGGGCGGTTCTTTCTCGACGGCCAGCAGCAGGTAGTTCCGCAACGGGTTGCCGAGCATGCGGAAGCCTTCGGCGTAGTGCGCGTGCTGGACGTGGTAGCCGTACTTCGCGATGTCGCGCGCGAAGGCTTCCGGGCTTGCATCCAGCGTCGTCTTGACGTCCAGCACGAACGGTGCTTTGCCGTCCACGTAGTAGTCGGCGCGCGCCTTGCACGGCAGGCCAGTTACATCATCGGACCAGCGGAGCGTGACCTCGGAGTGACCGTCGCGAACCGCGCGCCGCGCCCACGGATGCGCCAATACTGCCGCGATCATCGCGTGGGCGCGATCCATATCTTCCTGCAGGATGCAGTTCACGCCTGGGTGCTCGGCGTTCCATGCGTCACGCGCCGCGCGCGCGACCTTGGTGCGCAGATCCCCGAAATCAGGCTGCACAGCCCATTCAGAGGCGAAGCGGTCCGGCTCCAATAGTGCGGCATGGAACGCTCGGCCGAAGGCCAGCGTCGGCGTGTCGTTGTCGTCGATGGTTTCGATCCATGCCTTGTAATGCGCGGCGGAGCGCAGCGCCTGCTTGATGCCGCTGTTGCTGACCTCACCAAGCACACGCCGGTGGTACTCGTCGGCAGGGAAATCGAACAGAAGATCGGCGACGAAGGACGGGAATACCTGCGCGTTCACGCTCTTACTCCTTTTGCACGTTTTGCAGCGCGCGCTATTACCGCGTTCTTGCAAACGGCATCGAGGAACTTCGGCGTAGGGTTCCATCTGCCGGAGTCGTGGAAGTGACGCGTGTTCGCTTCGGCCGTCACCCATTCCAGGTTCCCTGTGCGGTTGTCGTGACGATTGCTGTTCTTGTGGTTCACCTGCGGCAACCGCAGCGGATTTGGAATCCATGCTTCCGCAACAGCACGATGCACGAGAATCGAAACCTTCTTCCCGTCCTTGCACGCGCTGAACGTGATGTATCTGCGTTCGGTATTGAGACGACTCCATGCGCCGGGATGGTGGCGCTCGATGTTTCCTTTGCCGCCGGTCTGCCAAGTGCGCGCGTGCCGCCATACGCGTCCGTCCGCGGTCACGGAATAGATGCCTTCGTAACCAGGTATCGGACGCATGGCCTGTTCGATCGGGACGAGTTGCGCGTTCACGGCTGCGGCTCCGCGCCGGCGTTCTCGACCTCGACACCGTTGTCGAGCGCTTCGACGAGCCGGTCCTGCGTCGCCACGGTCGCGGTGAACGGCCGCGTGACGTGCTTGATCGCCTGCGACTGGCTGATCGCGCGGACCAGCCGCGGCGGGGCTTTGGTGTCGCTCGAATCATCGACGATGTAGATACGTGCTTTGCTCACTGCTGTGTTCTCCTTGGATGAAACCGCCCCGCGCTGTTTTCGGTTGTCCCATTACTCAATGGAAGGGTCAGCGCGGAGCGGTGTAGGGAGCGAACCCGACAGGCCGAACGGGAGGGGAGTCGTCGGGAGTTCCTGCCGGGTTCGCATAAGGGTCAGCGTGTGATGATCGCGAACGCGGCGGCAGCCACGAGCGCGACGAATGGAATGATCGCCAGCACGGTCTTGACCGGATGGCCGCGGCGCACGAACTGTTCGCGGCGGATGCCGCCAGGTGTCGTGCGGTCCATGCTTTCGAGCAGCGCATGGGCGGCGAGGCGTTCGGCGTGATCTCTGGCTTCCTCGCGGCTCATGGCGTTCCCTCCGTCATGGCACGATGTGCGCGCTCGGATTCGCAGGCGCGGCGTTCGGTGAGCGATTCGCGCTCGAATACTTCATCCTCGGCGTCCGCTACGGCATCCTTCGCCGCATCGGTCGCGGCCTCGATGATTTCCGCGCGCAGCCGCTGGATCAGCACGCGGCCCGCGTGGCGTTCGTCGCCATCCATCGCGGCGAATATCAGATCGTTTTCGGCGACACGAGACAGGTTGTGCAGCGCACGCGCCCACATTTCCGGGCTGCGCAGCGCGAGTTCACGCGCCTGCCGAACGTACATCTGCACGCTGTCTGCGCCGTGCGTTGCGATTGTCAACTGACGCATTTAGCGATCCTCCATCATGTATTCAGTGGCATCGATGGCTGCCTGTTCGCGCGCGTCGAATTCGGCGGCGTCGAGCAGTTCCTGGAACTCGTCAGCGTGCGCGTCAATCAGTGCACACACGGCGGCCTGCACGCTGGCATCGGATGGCCGCCAGTAGTCATAACCGGCGTAGGCTTCCTGTTCCGGCAGCGTGATGTCGTGGTGCAGCGGCTTGCGGGTGGCGTTCATGGCAGCGCCTCGTTCGTGACAGCGAACTTGCCGAAATGCTTGATTGCAGCGCTGTCGTATGCAGCGGCAGCCTCACGTGGCGTCGTAAACAACCCCAGATAGATATTTCGTCCGGATACCTGTATTTGCGCCTGATATTTCCTTGTTTTCTTATGGAGGGTGACTCCGCGCAAGTCACCGCGCGACGTGCGGTTCGCGCAGTTTTGCGATTGATTACATTCGCGCAAGTTTTCTATACGGTTGTCGTGTCGAACGTGATTGATGTGATCAATCTGACCATCAGGCGCGCGCCCCTTACATAACAACCATACGATGCGGTGTTCGGCGTAACGGTGGGTGTTCAGACGCAGCGCTCGATAGCCGTCTGGCATTACATGACCGGCGCGTTTACCCGCTTTCTGACCGCGCACCCAATAAACGCAACCACTGTCATAGCGAAGGAAGCGCGACGCTTCGTCGAATGATGGGAACGGGCGGATGTTCATTGCACCGCCTTCGCCAGCGCGGCGCGTGCGCTCCAATACGCCGCGACCAGGATTCGCGAGGCCGCGCAATACTCTGAATGACTCAACTCTCCCGCCTGATAGCGCGTCAGCAGGGGCCGTGATTGCGCCTCGTATTGGTCCTCGATGCTTTGCCGATCAGGCGTGAACTTCGGCGCGTTCATGCGAACCCCCAAGCAATCGCAATGAATGCCACGAACGCCACCGCGCCAGCGATGAAGCACAGCAGCGCAGGCGTCAGGTCGTCGCAGCCGCGCGGGCCAGCGTCTGAAAATGACTCGACCTTCGGCAGGCTGAAAGGCGGCTCGCCGCGGCTCATCGGATCGCGGCGCTTCATGGCGACACCTCCCCAAGCAGCTTCACGGCCGCCTCGTACTTCGCCCGCTCGCTGGCGCGCAGGTCAGTCCGCAGACGCACGATGGCGACCATGTGTTTGAGGCAGCCGACAAGCTCGGGAACGCGCACGATCCCGCGCGAGTCGCCGTTGGTGTACACGACGCACACGGTGTCGCCGCGGGCGTCGCGAACTTCGGTGACGTGCCGACGCCCGGTCTGGACGGTGCGCCATGGAGCCTTGGAAAATTTCGTGGCCATGGCATCAGTCCCAATACGGCCGGCCGTACACCGCGGGCGCGCGGCCTTCGGCGCGATCCACGTACTCGCGGTAGTAGTCGTGCGAGTCCGGAATGCTTTCGCCCTGGCAGTGGATACGGTCTTTGCCGAGCAACTGCGCCAGTTCGGCACCATCGGCTTCGCTCAGGTAATCGAAAGGCTGAACACGGCGCGCAGGCGGCGCGCTGATCGTGATCCAGCCGTACGCCGTGCCGCGGCCACCAGTCACGCTCCACGCCTTGCCCGAGCGTTTGCGCAGCGCGGTTCTGATCCGCGCGATCGTTTCGTTGCGATTGAAGTTGAAGCCTTGTTCGTTCATATCCCGTCTCCCGTTCTGATCAACGGAAACGAGATTACCAAACGGTAATTTGCCTGTCAATACCTTTTAGTAATTTTCTTTTCAACGCCGCTACGTGGCGTTCCGCGGCGCCTTCTCAATGACTGCTGGACGCCTTACCCGGCGCGCCCCACTGCTTGACCGCCTGCCGATATTTCGCGGCCAAGGTGGCCGCTTGGGTTTCCTGTTCCGGGGTCAGGTGCTCGGGAAGGACGACGGGAATGCGGTCATTGCCCGCGTTGACGACGTGCACGTCTTGGACGTCCGGAGGGGAGGGAATGGCACCCAGAATCCGATTTCCCTGGACGATCACCGCGGCCAGGATGGCGACCAGGAGACCGCAGATGCACGCGAACCCGGCAATTCTGATACCCACGTCGCACCTCCACAATCGTTGACGTTCTTGCATTGCGAAGCCGTCTCACCCGATGGAACCTGCGCGGGCTTGGATATTTCATTCAAGCACTACAGGGGGCTGTATGTCGATTGATCTAGATCCTACTTTTCGGGCTTGGTGCGCGCAGCAGAACCGCCGCGCTGTCGAGCTTTCCCAGCCGCTGCCTCTTCGCTCTGAACTTCGCGCGCGATACTTACGAGCCCAGCAAGAAAGCCATGCTCCGTCGAAAAGTTGCGCTCCTTGGCCGAGGCCATCACATCATCCAGGAATAGCGCAGCTACGCCCTGCGAGCCACGAAACACCGACAGCGCAAGGCTCTCGAGACCAATCCGAACGGCCTCCGCATCGTCACCTGCACGTGGTATCCGGATGAGTGGGGCTAGGTTGGCCTGATCTGGCAGCGGGGACACGAGGAAGCCTTTCGGCATGCCGCCCTGAATTTCGAGTTTGCGCGCCCGCTTCTCACTGAAGGATTTTGTGCGCAGCAGTCCCGATAGTTCGCCTTGGTTGATTGCGTGCCCGCGTTTCTTCGCGTCGGCAAGGAACGACGCCTGCGAGCCCTCGAACCGATCGACGATCCAGTCCCGAAGGCGCTTGCGGCGCACTGCAACGATTTCAGAGTCCCTGGGCATAAGGTCAGTATCGATTACCGTCCAGTAAATGACCAAAAGGTATTGACAGCCAATTACTGAATGGTAATATCGGGCGATGGAGACTCTTCGCGCCTACTTGGCAACCCTGACGCCCGACGAGCAAACCGAATTTGCGGTTCGCGCCGGGACCACCCTCGGCTACTTGCGCAAGGCCCTCTCGGTCCAGCCCCGCCTGGACGGCGCGCTGGTTCGACGCTTGTGGGTTGAAAGCGACGGCGCCGTCTCCCGACACGACTTGCGGCCTGACATCTGGCCGCTGAAAGACGCAGCTTAAAACCCGCGGCAGCGACGAACTGCCGCGGGATTCCAGCGCGGGCAAGGGATGCCCGCCAACACTTCAGGGACGCTCGCAACGCCGCAGGAGGCGTCATGGGCGACAACACCGAAGATGTCCGCACCAAGATTTCGGCCGAAGAGCACGAATTCTTGAGTGCTGTGGCGCTTGGAACGGGGGAAGAAATCGCTTCCATCACGCGCCGTCTCATCCGTGAGTTCCTCGCTGCCAAGCGCCACGAATACACGATAGCGGCGCGGTTTTCGGAGGCGAAGGGAATTGCGGGGATGCCGGCGGGAACCGTCAGGCGTCAGCGCCCATGACCCACGACTTCGCCGCCGAACGCGCACGGGCGCAAGCTGCCATCGCTGCCGGGAAGGTCAGGCCCGGCGAGCCATGGGCGCCCGTTGCGCACCTTTACCGCCGCACCGATCCGACCCCGAGCAGGCAAGCCGCCGAGCACGTCACCGCCATCGGCAGCCGCGCCGACCACCTGAAACGCATCATCGCCGCCGTCGTCGCGCGCCCGGGTCGCACCAGCGCCGAGCTTGCCCAAGACATCGGCATGGAGCGCCACGAGGCCGCACGCCGCACCGCCGACGCCGCCAATGCCGGCCTGATCGTCCGCGGCCCGAACAAGACCTGCAGCGTCGGCGGCAGGGCTGCCGTCACCTGGTGGCCGCGCCGCGCCGCACTTCCGGAGGCCGCTTGATGAACGTGATCGTCTCTGTCCGCGACATCGACGGCGTCATGCACGCCCGAGCTTTCGAGCCCGACGAAGCCGCCAAGGCTCGCGCGTACCTGTCCGGAATCCTGCCGCACGCCGAGGAACGCGAGCAGCCCGGCATCGTGCGCGCGCTCGCCTCGCTCGATCGCATCGTCGACCCGCTGCACGCGTATGACGACGTCTACACCATGCCGAACGCCGTGCCGGCGTGGGTGCCGGATCCATGAGTCGGGCGCGCAACATCAAGCCAGGGTTTTTCAAGAACGAGGACCTGGTCGAGCTGCCGTTCGAATACCGGCTTTTGTACATCGGGCTCTGGACGCTCGCCGACCGCGAGGGCCGACTTGAGGATCGACCCAAGCGCATCAGGATGGAAGTCTTTCCCGGCGACGAGGTCAACATCGAGGCGGGAATGTCTGCCTTGCACAGTGCTGGTTTCGTGCACCGATACAAAGTCGACGGTGTCGCGTATGTGTCTATTCCTGCTTGGAAAAAGCACCAGAACCCGCATTGTCGCGAGGCCGCGTCTAGGATACCTCCGCCAAGCAAGGCAAGTGCAAGCACAGTGCCAGAACGGTGCGCGCACAGTTCTAGCCCGGCTGATTCTCTGATTCCTGATTCTCTGATTCCTGATTCAAAAGCTGCTGTAGATACACCCACGCAAGATTCCGCGCGCGACCCCGAACCGCCGCCCTCGCCAAGCGAGCGCGAAAGCGCAGCACCCACGCTGCCCATCAGCGAAGGCGCCCGAGCCTGCCTCGCCATGCGCCAGGCCGGAGCTATCCGCGTCAATCCCTCGCACCCGATCCTGCTCGCCGGCATCGCCGAAGGCGCAACGCCCGAGATGTACGCCAACGCCGTTCGAGAAGCTATCGACCGCGGCAAGAGCGAACCCTTCGCCTACGCCATCGCCGCCGTGCGAGGCCAGCTCGCCGAAGCCAAACAACCACCCCAGGAGCCCACCCATGCAAACCGCAGCCCAAGCCGCAAGCGCAGCGTTGTCGAGCGTGTCGAAGCCGCCATCGTCGAGCGACGCGAACGCGAAGCCGCTGCGGCAGCCCCAGGCACCGCGCTTGTCGCAAAACTCGCTGGATAATTTTTGGGCCCGCATGGCCGCCATGTTCGGCAACACCTGGGCAAGCCAGTTCGGCGAATCCCCCACCGGACTCGCCGGCGATACCTGGGGCGCCGCGCTCGCCGGCATCACCCCGTCGCAAATTTCCGCAGGCCTGCACGCCACGCTCGCGCTCGGCGCCGAGTTTCCACCCAGCGCGCCACACTTCCGCGCGCTCTGCTTCGGCATCCCCAGCTTCGCCGCGTTCCGCCACGAAATGACCCATGCCCACGTGCCGCGTTCGCCCTTCGGCGTCAAGGCCTGGGAGTTCGTCGATGCGTTCCGGATGCGACAAGCCGACCAGCGAGAAGCTGACCGGATCGCGCGAGATGCCTATGACCTGGCGAAAGATTTCGTGATGCGCGGCGGCGAGCTGCCCGAGGTTCACGCGGCGCTGCGTGCACCGCTCGAACCGGAGCGCAAACCGCCTGCGCCGCCCGAGGTTGCGAAGGCGCACCTCGACAAGCTGCGCGAGATGCTGGCCGATCCTGCGGACGAGGGAGATCAGGCATGACGTCGGACGCCAGCAGCGAAACGGTGCGCGGTTACGTGTTCTTCGTCTACGGCATGCCCGCGCCGCAAGGCTCGAAGAAGTTCGTCGGCATGGTCAAAGGCCACGGCGTGATGGTCGAGTCGTCGAAGAAGGTCAAACCGTGGCGCCAGGACGTGAAGGCCAGGGCGATCGAGGTGCGCGAAGGCGCTGCGCCGCTTGAGGGTCCACTGGTCGCGCGGATGGTGTTCACGCTGCCGAAGCCGATGTCGGCACCGAAGCGCAAGCGCACTTACGCCGACAAGAAACCGGACCTGTCCAAGCTGGTGCGATCGACCGAGGACGCGCTCACCGATGCCGGGCTCTGGCGCGACGACGCGCGCGTGATCGAGTACACGCGGCTCGCGAAAGTGTTCCCCGGCGAAGATCCCGAGGCGCTGTCGTCGCCCGGTGTGCGCATCATGGTCCAGCAGGCGCACCCCTGATGGCGACCGTCAACGACCGCTTGAACAAGCTCGGCGGCGCCGCGCACGCGCACGAGCGCAAGCTCACGTTCACGCCCGAGGCATTGCGCGCAGCCAAGCGCCGCGAACGCCTGGCGCGCGAACAGCGCGAGGCCTCGAAGGGACGTTTCGCGCTCGGCGATGTCGTCGAGTGGACGCCGCAAGCCGAGCTGCACTACGGCCGCGTCGTCGAGATCGTGCCGGCAGGCCGCTATCCGTCAAAGCGACCAAGCCTGCGCGTTTATGGCTACTACCGCGACCACGAGAGCTACGTCGTCGAATGCAAGGGCGATGGCTGCTACTGGCCGCGGGTTCCGCTGCTGCGCCGCACGGAGGGATCAGGCGATGATGCGTAGAGGCAACCGCGATGATGTCGTCGTCACCGAATCGGTTACTGATTCCGGGCTGCGTTCGCTCATGATGCGAATCGTCGATCAGCGTCTGCAGCAGTGGGCGGTCGAATATCGCGATCACCCGACGCGTGCGTGGACGATCCTCGCCAGGCTGATAGATCACGCTGGCTTCGTGCCTGACGTGCGCGGCCACGTGCCAACACCGATCAACACGCAAGCCGATGAGATAGAGCAGATCGTGCAACGCATGAGCACGAACGGCATGCACAAAGCCGCGATGGTGCTGCGCTGCGAATACTTCGACAAACACTCACCGGATGAGGCAAGGCTTGAGCATCTACGTGCAGTCGGGTGCAAAACGAGCCGGAGTGGTTACTACGAATTGCTCAACATCGCCAAGTTCTACGTTGCCGGAGCGATCAACGTGAGTGAAAAAATTGGGAGGGTCGGCGATGCGGTACGGTCGTTCAAATCATCTTGAAATAGCGAATGACTTGCACGCCGTGTACTGCGCGTTCGCGGAGGATGAAGGTTGGGTCTACGTGAAGATTGGCATGAGCGTGCGACCTTTTCAGCGAGTCAAGACGTTGACCACAGGATGCCCATTCGAGATCAAGCGCTTCGTGTTTTGCCACATCGGCAACATGCACGTCGCGCGCAGTTTCGAGGCGCTCGCAAAGGGCGCCCTCATGGATCACAGAACGCGAGGCGAGTGGTACAGGTTCAAGCCAGAGATGGGCGCGGAGTTCCAGCGCATCATCCGCGCGGTGTATCGAAAGGCGCTCGGGTTTGATCGCCCGCTCAAGTGGACGGAGGTGCCTTACGAGACCTATCACGCCAACCCGATGCACGCGCGCGCTTGACATCCGCCTGAATATCGCGATCATGTGCCACCAGTGGGTTAATCCCACCAAACATCCAAACCCGCCCA
>DASTAL010000170.1:0-1365 GCA_035712685.1 Rudaea sp.
CCGTTCTGGAAAAACGTGGCGACGAGCGGCTCGGCCAGCACGAGCAGGCCGCACATCGCCGGCATCGCGATCAGCAGGGTCGTGCGCAGACCCCAGTCCAGGGCGCGTGAAAACCCCTCGCCGTTCTCGGCGACGTGATGCCGCGACAGCGCCGGCAGGATCACCGTGCCCAAGGCCACGCCGAACACACCCAGCGGCAATTCGAGGAAGCGGGTGGCCTGGTACATCCAGGTCTGCGAACCGGTGGCGAGCAGCGAGATGACGATGGTGTCGAGCAGCAGGTTCAGTTGCGCAATGGATGAACCGAACAGGGTCGGCAGCATCAGGCGCATGATCCGGCGCACCTGCGGGTGATTCCAGCCCCAGCGCGGCAGGGAGAGCAGGTTCAATCCACGCAATGCAGGCAGCAGGAACAGCAGTTGCAGGACGCCCGCGACCAGAACCGCCCAGCCCAGCGACAGGATCGGCACTTGCAGGCGCGGCGCCAGCCACAGCGCTCCCGCGATCATGCAGATGTTGAGAATGACCGGTGCCAAGGCCGGCAGCGCGAAGCGGTGAAAGCTGTTGAGCACGCCGCCTGCCAGCGCGGTCAGGGATACGAACAGCAGGAACGGGAACGTCAGGCGCAGCAGATCCGTGGTCAGGCCCAGTTTGTCCGGCTCCTCCAGCGCGCCTGGCGCGAACGTCAACGCCAATTGCGGTGCGAAAACCAAACCGGCCGCCGTGATGACCAGCAGCGCGCCGCCCAGCGTGCCGGCCACGCGGGCGGTCAATTCGCGCAATTCGGCTGGACTGCGCGTTTCCTTGACCTGGGTGAATACCGGCACGAAGGCCGTGGAGAACGAGCCTTCGGCGAACAGCCGGCGCATGAAGTTGGGAATGCGGAACGCGATGACGAAAGCGTCGGTGGCGGCGTTGGCGCCGAATACATGGCTGATCGCTATGTCGCGAACCAGGCCCAGCACGCGCGAAATCATGGTCATCGCGCTGAACGAAAATACCCCGCGCAGCAGGCTGGGCGCTTTCACGCGACAATCCCTTTCAGATTGACGCAAACCCGCGCGTCGCCTACAATTTCGCCCCTTTTCCGCCCCTCCATTACCTTTTCGAACGGAGTAACACCTTGGCCAACATCAAATCCGCCAAAAAGCGCGCCCGCCAGACGGTGAAGCGCAACGCGCGCAACGCCAGCTCGCGCTCGATGCTGCGCACGGCGATCAAGAAAGTCGTCAACGCCATCGCCGCGAAGGACAAGGCCGGCGCCGAAGCCGCCTACAAGGCTGCCGAACCGGTCATGGACCGCTATTCCAGCCGCGGCCTGATCCACAAGAACAAGGCTTCGCGCCACAAGAGCCGCCTGACGGC
>DASTAL010000171.1:0-2578 GCA_035712685.1 Rudaea sp.
TCGCCAACCTCGGCATGCTCGGCTACTTCAAGTACGGCAACTTCCTGCTCGACAACTTCGCCGCCGTGTTGCACGCGGCCGGCATCGCCTACCAGCCCGCGCCGCACGATATCGTGCTGCCGGTCGGAATATCTTTTTATACTTTTGCGACCTTGTCGTACACGCTCGACGTCTACCTGCGCCGCGCTCTGCCGGCGGAAAACTTCCTCGACTACGCGCTGTTCGTCACGTTCTTCCCGCATCTCGTCGCCGGGCCGATCATGCGCCCGACCGAGCTGGTGCCGCAGTTCGAGCAGCCGCGCCGCGCCAACGCCGATCAACTGCGCTTCGGCCTCGCCCTGATGACGCTGGGCCTGTTCAACAAGGTGGTGCTGGCCGACAGTTTCCTCGCGCCGGTCGCCGAGCACGTGTTCGACGCCGACAAGATTCCCGGCGCGCTCGACGCCTGGGCCGCGACGCTCGCCTTCAGCGGCCAGATCTTCTGCGATTTCGCCGGCTACTCGACCACGGCGATCGGCGCGGCGCTGTGCCTGGGCTTCGCCATGCCGGACAACTTCCGCTTTCCCTATGCCGCGGTCGGTTTCTCGGATTTCTGGCGGCGCTGGCACATCACCCTGTCGTCATGGCTGCGCGACTACCTGTACATCCCGCTCGGCGGCAATCGCCACGGCGAACGCCGCACGTATGCCGCGCTGATGACAACCATGCTGCTCGGCGGGCTCTGGCATGGCGCGAGCTGGACCTTCGTCGCCTGGGGCGGATTGCATGGCGCGTATCTGGCGGTGGAACGCTTCCTGCGCTCGCGCTTCGCCAACTACCGACCCGGACCGCTCGCGCTGGTCGTGCTCGGCCTGCTGACCTGGACGCTGGTCAACATCACCTGGGTGTTTTTTCGCGCCAAGACCTTCGACAAGGCCTGGACCGTGCTGCGCGGCATGGCCGGCACGAACGCGGGCAGCAAACCGATCCTCGAGTCGTTCTATCTGATCAGCGTCGCCATGATCGTCGGCGGCATTCTGCTCGCGCACTGGTTCATGCGTGCGCGCACGCTGGAAGGCGTGGTCGCGCGCGCGCATCCGGCCGCACTCAGCGCGGTCTGGGCCCTGCTCGCCTTCGCCATCATCGCCGCGCAAGGTTCCGGCGCGGCCTTCATCTATTTCCAGTTCTGACCATGGACATGCGCCGCCACGATGTGTCACCCGAAGACCAGGCGCGTTACCTGCGCCGCGGCGATTACGCGCGCGTCACCGCCGCCGACCGCCCCGGCGTGGCGCAGCCGGTACCGGAGCGCGACGTCCCGGCGCAACCGTGGGGTCGAATCATGCTCGGTGCGGCGATCCTGTTCGCACTGCTGCTCGGCGGCTGGGAATGGCACTGGCGCGCGTTTGGCGTAAGTCCCGCCTATCGCAACGGCAGCGGCCTGTGGGCGATCCAGCGCCGCCGCATCGACAACGGCGAAGGCAATGCGACCGTGGTGATCGGCTCCTCGCGCTCATTCTTCGACCTGCAGCTCGACGTGTGGCAGCAGCTCGACGGCGAACGCCCGATCCAGCTCGCGTTCGAAGGCACCACGCCGGTGCCGTTCCTCGAAGATCTTGCCGCCGATCCGAAATTCACGGGTCGCCTCATCGTTGGCGTGGCGCCGCAACTGTTCTTCAGCGGCTTCGGTTTCCACAAGGATGCGATCGCGTTCTACCACAAGGAATCGCCCTCGCAGCGCATCGGACAATGGTTGTCGATGCACCTGATCGAACCGTTCTGGGCGTTCGACGACGACGACTACGCGCTCGCTACCGTGATCGAGCGCCAGCCCTGGTGGCCGGACCGCCCCGGCTTGCCGAATCGCCTGCACGTGCGCCGCCTCAGCGTCAGCGATGCGGACCGCGCGACGCACCTGTGGGACAAGGTCGCGGGCGATCCGCAATACAAGGCGCTCGCGCGATCCGTCTGGAGCCAGCATCTGAAGCCTTCGCCCGAAGATCCGCCGCCGGATAAACAGGCCAAGACGCGCGATGAACAGATCGAGCGTGCAGCAAAGGCGGTGGCGACCTTGCGTGCGCGCGGCGTCAAGGTGCTGTTCTTGCGCCCGCCCAGTGCCGGACCGTATCTCGCCTACGACGACCGCCAGTTTCCGCGTGCTCAAGCCTGGGACGTGCTGCTCGCCAAGACCGGCGCGCCGGGCATCTATTTTTCCGACTATCCGGAACTGAGCGGCTTCGATCCGCCGGAATGGTCGCACCTGAAACTCGCCGACGCGCGCAAATTCACTGCCGCGCTGCACGCCATCGTGGTGCGTGATTACTGGAAACCCGACACGCCTAAGTGAGCGTCACAGCGCATCCGCATCGGTCTCGCCGGTGCGAATGCGGATGACCTGGTCCAGCGCGTAGACGAAGATCTTGCCGTCGCCGATCTTGCCGCTGTTGGCGGATTTGCTGATCGCCTCGACCACGCGTTCGACCAGATTGTCCGGTACGGCGATTTCGAGCTTGAGCTTGGGCAGGAAATCGACGACGTATTCGGCGCCGCGGTACAGCTCGGTGTGGCCCTTCTGCCGGCCGAAACCCTTGACCTCGGT
>DASTAL010000172.1:0-3481 GCA_035712685.1 Rudaea sp.
CTTGATCCAGGTGCAGCAGGGTTTCCTCGACCGCGCGCTGGCCGCCGCCGCGCAGGACGATTTCGACGGCGCGGACAAGGTGCTCGCCGATGCCTCCACGGTCAGTCCCGGTTCGCAGCAACTGCTGGACACGCGCTCGCGCATCGAGGGCATCCGCCGCGACCGCGCGGCGAACACGCTCAGCCAGGCCAACTCCGCGCTCGACGCCGGCAATCCGGATCTCGCCGAAACGCTGGCGAAGAAGGCGCTGGCGCTGAGTCCTGACCTCGCCGGCGTCGACGAATTCAACCGCCGCCTGCGCAATGCGCGGTTGTACGCGAGCTACAGCCCCGGTCAGATCGTCACCGACAAGTTCCTCGATCGCCACGGCAACGCGCCGCCGCTGGTCGTGATCCCGACCGGCAGTTTCACCATGGGCGCGCCGGCCGGCGAAAGCGGGTCGCGTGCGAGCGAGCAGCCGCAACGACAGGTCAGTATCGACAGCGGTTTCGCGCTCGGCCGCAACGACGTCAGCGTCGGCGAGTTCCGCGTCTTCATCGACGATTCCGGCTACGCGACGGATGCGGAAAAAGCCGGCGCATCGAGCATCTACGACGAGACCACCGGGCGCATGATCGATCGCCGCGGCGTCACCTGGCGCGACGATTACCTCGGCAACGTGGCGGACGACGACCTGCCGGTGATCCACGTGTCATGGAACGACGCCGTGGCTTACGCGCAGTGGCTTTCCACGCGCACCGGCAAGCGTTACCGCCTGCCCAGCGAAGCCGAATTCGAGTATGCGCTGCGGGCCGGATCGAGCACGCGCTATCCTTGGGGCGATGGCAATCCGCCACGCGTGCTCGACAACTTCACCGGCGATGGCGATCGATCGCCCAAGCTCAGGCGCAGCTGGGCCAAGGCGTTCCGCCGTTACGACGACGGCTACTGGGGGCCGGCGCCGATCGGCAAGTTCCCGGCCAATGCCTTTGGCCTGATCGACATGGACGGCAACGTGTCGGAGTGGGTCGCCGATTGCTGGCACGACAACTACACGCGCGCGCCGGTCGACAGCAGCGCGTGGATGAACCCCGGCTGCGCCGAGCATGTGATCCGCGGCGGTTCCTGGGGCAGCGCGCCGGACCAGGTGCGCTCGGCGTACCGGATTGCCGCGCCGTCGAACACGCGCAGCGCGCGCGTGGGCATTCGCGTGGCCCGGGATTTGTGAGCAATAGCCGTTCGCGTTGAGCGTAGCTCGCGTAGCGAGCGAAGTCGAAACGCCGTTGCCCTTCGACTTTGCGCCTGCGGCGCTACGCTCAGGGCGAACGGGAGTGAGTGCAGTGTGCTTTGAAGGACTTGCGCGGGGCATAATTGGCACACAACTTTTCGCGAGAGATGCCATGACCGCTCCCACCCGCATCGATACCACGCGCGTGATCCATCCGCCGCGCGGCAGCAAGCTCACCTGCAAGAACTGGCTGATCGAAGCGGCCTACCGCATGATCCAGCACAACCTCGATCCCGAGGTCGCGGAGAATCCGGCGGAACTCGTGGTCTACGGCGGCATCGGGCGCGCCGCGCGCAACTGGGAATGCTTCGACGCGATCCTCAAATCCCTGCGCGAATTGAATCCGGACGAAACCTTGCTGGTGCAATCCGGCAAGCCGGTCGGCGTGTTCAAGACACATGCAGACGCACCGCGCGTGCTGATCGCCAATTCCAACCTCGTGCCGCACTGGGCGACGTGGGAGCACTTCCACGAACTCGATCGCAAGGGCCTGATGATGTACGGCCAGATGACCGCCGGGTCGTGGATCTACATTGGCTCGCAGGGCATCGTGCAGGGGACATACGAGACGTTCGTCGAGATGGGCCGGCAGAGTTACGGCGGCAACCTGCGCGGCAAATGGATTCTCACCGCGGGTCTCGGCGGCATGGGCGGCGCGCAGCCGCTGGCCGCATCGCTGGCCGGCGCCTGTTCGCTCAACATCGAATGCCAGCAGTCGCGCATCGATTTTCGATTGAAGACGCGCTACGTCGACGAGCAGGCGAAGGATCTGGACGACGCACTCGCGCGCATCGCCCAGTACACAAAGGCGGGCGAGGCGAAATCCATTGCGCTGCTCGGCAACGCGGCTGAAATCCTGCCCGAGATGGTCAAGCGCGGCGTCAAGCCCGATGCGGTGACGGACCAGACCAGCGCGCACGATCCGGTGAATGGCTATCTGCCGATCGGCTGGACGGTCGAGCAGTGGTTCGAGCGCCGCAAGTCTGATCCCAATGCTACGCGCGACGCGGCCAAAAAATCCATGCGCACGCACGTCGAAGCCATGCTTGCCTTCCAGAAAATGGGCGCGCCGACATTCGACTACGGCAATAATATCCGCCAGATGGCGTTCGACGAAGGCTGCAAGAACGCGTTCGATTTCCCCGGATTCGTGCCGGCCTACGTGCGTCCGCTGTTTTGCCGCGGCGTCGGGCCGTTCCGCTGGGTCGCGCTGAGCGGCGATCCGGAAGACATCCTCAAGACCGACGCGAAGGTGAAGGAACTGATCCCGGACGATCCGCACCTGCACAACTGGATCGACATGGCGGAAAAGCGCATCAGCTTTCAGGGTCTGCCGTCGCGCATCTGCTGGGTCGGATTGGGATTGCGCGACAAGCTTGGCCTCGCGTTCAACGAAATGGTGCGCAAAGGCGAAGTGAAAGGCCCGATCGCGATCGGTCGCGACCACCTGGATTCAGGTTCCGTGGCCTCGCCCAACCGTGAAACCGAAGCCATGCGCGACGGCAGCGATGCAGTTTCCGACTGGCCGCTGTTGAACGCATTGCTCAACACCGCGAGCGGCGCGACCTGGGTGAGCTTCCACCACGGCGGCGGCGTCGGCATGGGCTATTCGCAGCACGCCGGCGTCGTCATCGTCTGCGATGGAACGAAAGAAGCCGACGCCCGCATCGCGCGTGTGCTGTGGAACGATCCCGGCACCGGCGTGATGCGTCATGCCGATGCCGGCTATGACATCGCGATCCAGTGCGCGAAGGAAAAGGGACTGAAGTTGCCGATGGTGTGAGGCGACGGCGCATCGCTCGGCCTTCGCTTCGTTCCGCGCTGCTTCACGTCGCCGACGACTGGCATCACGGCGCCGCAACGGTTACCTTCGCCATTCCATAGTCTGGGGACTGTGCCACGATGACGAATACCGCTGCTGTCGACGCGCCGCTGCCGCGCCAGATTCCCTACATCATTGCGACCGAGGGCTGCGAGCGTTTTGGTTTCTACGGCATGCGCAACATCCTGACGCCGTTCCTGGTGTCGATGCTGCTGCTGCATCTGCCGGTGGGCGAGCGCGGTCTCGCCGCCAAGGACGTTTTCCACACCTTCGTCATCGGCGTCTACTTCTTTCCGCTGCTCGGCGGCTGGATCGCCGACCGCTTCGCCGGCAAGTATCCGACGATCCTGTACCTGTCGATGGTGTACGTGGCCGGCTTCGCCTGCCTTGCG
>DASTAL010000173.1:0-2664 GCA_035712685.1 Rudaea sp.
CGCGGCACCGCCACGCTCATGCTGATGGGTTCGGTATGCACGCGTGCGTGCAAGTTCTGCTCGGTGTCCACCGGCAATCCGCAGGGCTGGCTGGATCCCATGGAACCGGCCAATGTTGCCGATGCGGTGGCGCTGATGGGCCTGAAGTACGTCGTGCTGACCTCGGTCGATCGCGACGATCTGCCCGACGGCGGGGCCGGCCACTACGCCGCCTGCATCCGCGCGATCCATGCACGCACGCCGGACACCGCCGTGGAAGCGCTCACGCCCGATTTCACCGGCCGCCACGATTGCGTGGCCAAGGTCCTGGATGCCGGGTTGGCGACTTTCGCGCAGAACATCGAAACCGTCGAGCGCCTCACCCATCCGGTGCGCGACGCGCGGGCCGGTTACCGGCAAACACTCGACGTGCTCAAGTTCGCCAAGGCGTACGCACCAAAAACCATCACCAAGACCAGCATGATGCTGGGTTTGGGCGAAACCGACGACGAGATCGAGCATACGCTGGCCGACATTCGTGCGGCGGACGTGGACGTGGTCACCATGGGCCAATACATGCGGCCGACGCAGAATCATCTGCCGGTCGAGCGCTTCGTCACGCCCGAACAATTCCAGCAGTACCGCGACGCGGCCCTTGCCATGGGTTTCCTCGAAGTCGTGTCCGGACCGCTGGTGCGTTCCAGTTACCGCGCCGAGCGCGTGCTCGAACACAACAACGTCGGCCTCGATGCGGTTGTCATCGAAGGTATCCGCGAGTCGGCTTCACTGCACTGCTGACGGCGAAAAGGTCGGACCGATGCGGTATCTGCACACGATGGTGCGAGTTCGCGATCTCGACGCCTCGTTGCGTTTCTATTGCGACGGACTCGGCCTGGTCGAAACGCGGCGTATGGAAAATCCGCAGGGGCGCTTCACGCTCGTGTTCTTGGCCGCAAAAGAAACGCCCGGAGCCGAGATTGAACTCACGTACAACTGGCCCGCCGCAGACGGTTCGACCGAGGATTACGGCAGTGCGCGCAACTTCGGCCACCTCGCGTTCCGCGTCGAGGACATCTACGCGACCTGCGCGCATTTGCAGGCGATGGGCGTGACCATCAATCGTCCGCCGCGCGACGGCCACATGGCCTTCGTGCGCTCGCCGGACCGGATCAGCATCGAATTGTTGCAGGACGGCCAGCTGCCGCCGCAGGAGCCGTGGGCGTCGATGCCGAACACGGGCACCTGGTAATTCGGTCCAACGCGGCCAATCGGCGCCAAACACGCATTGCCAATCGCCATGGTTATCATTTATTACCTACAAAATATAACCTTTACACATATATAGATTGCATATATGGTAAAAGACATTATCGTTCTGGCTACCGCGATTCTGCGGCAACCCTACGGAGAGTCATAATGAAATCCTATTCGATCCCGTGCGCCCTGGCCGCGGCGCTGGCCCTGGCGGCAGGCACGCCGGCCGTCTTGGCTCACGATGCGCAGCATCCGACCGTGCACGAAACACATGCGGCCGCGACAACGGCGCCGAAACTGCACGCCACGCTGCGATCGCTGTGGCATGGTCATCTGGTCGCGACGCACGATTACGCGCTCGCCGTACATGCCAACAACAAGGCCGGTGAGAGCAAGGCGGCCGACGCGGTCGTCGCCAATGCCAAGGAGATCGCCAACGCGGTTGCCGGCTTCTATGGCAAGGACGCGGGCGATGGTCTGCTCAAACTGCTGGCCGGACACTGGGGCGGCGTCAAGGCCATCACCGATGCCGCTCACGCCGGCGACAAGACGGCCGAACAGAAGGCCCTGACTGAAGCGCTCGACAACGGCACCGCGATCGCGAAGTTCCTGGCGGGCGCCAATCCGAACTGGACCGAAGGCAGCTTGCAAGGTGCGCTGGCGATGCACGTCAACGATCACAAGATGCAGGTCGACCAGATGATGGCCAACGCGCCCGCCGCCGAACAGGCAAAGTCCTGGACCGAGATGCAGCAGCACATGGACATGATTGCCGACGTCCTGTCGGACGGTATTGCCAAGCAGTTCCCGGACAAGGCGGACTGAGCCGATGAAGCCGGCGAGCGCCCTGCGCCAGCTCGGCATCACGCAGCGCAAGTTGCTGCGCGTGCTCTTGTCGAAGCAGCAGGGTGCCACGGTCGAGGAATTGTGCCAGGCGCTGAATGTCAGCCACAACGCGGTCCGGCAACACCTGACCGCGTTGACCGGCGCCGGCTTCGTGGCGCGCGGCGAGACGATTGCCAGTGGCGGCAGGCCGCGTGCCGTCTATGTGTTGTTGCCGGCGGGGCGCGAACTGTTTCCGCGCAACTACGCGTTGATCGCGCACGGCATGATCGAACACCTGTATGCGCAGGGCGGCGTCGCTGCCGTGCAAGCAATGCTCGGCGAGATCGGTACCAGACTGGGCGGCGAAACCGCGAGTCGAATTGCCGCGGCGACGAGTCGCGAAGAGGCGACACGGATTCTGGCCGAACAGCTCGATGCGCTCGGCTACGAGGCAGAAGTTGTCGACGTTGACGGCCACACCGAAGTACAGGCGTGGAATTGCGTGTTCCACTCCCTGGCGCGCGCGCATCCGGACGTATGCCGCTTCGATCTCGCGTTCATGAGCGCGGCAACTGGGCGGGCCGTACAACGCACCACTTGCATGCT
>DASTAL010000174.1:0-6031 GCA_035712685.1 Rudaea sp.
TCGATGCCGCCGAGGTCGACGAACGCACCGTAATCGGTGAGGTTCTTGACCACGCCCTTGACCACGGCGCCTTCCTGCAGACGGTCAAGCAGCTGCTCGCGCTCCTCGGAATGCTCGCTCTCGACCACGGCGCGGCGCGAAACCACCACGTTGTTGCGCTTGCGGTCGAGCTTGATGATCTTGAATTCCAGTTCCTTGCCTTCCAGGAACACCGGATCGCGCACCGGACGCACGTCCACCAGGGATCCCGGCAGGAATGCGCGCACGTCCTTGATGTCGACGGTGAAGCCGCCCTTGACCTTGCCGGAAATCTTGCCGGTCACGGTGGCGTTGGCCTGCTGCGCCGTTTCCAGCTCGTCCCACACCAGGGAGCGCTTGGCCTTTTCGCGCGACAGGCGGGTTTCGCCGAAGCCGTCTTCGATGGCGTCCAGCGCCACCTTCACCTCGTCGCCGAGCTTGACCTCGATCTCGCCCGCGTCGTTGCGGAATTGCTCGATCGGCACAATGCCCTCGGATTTGAGCCCCGCGTTGATCACGACGACGTCGTTGCGGACCTCGACGACGATGCCGGAGACGATGGCTCCCGGCTTCAATTTGTTGAGCGTCTGGCTCTGTTCAAACAGTTCGGCGAAACTTTCGGTCATGTTGAATTCCAAGTTGTCTCAAGACAGTCACCCAAGCGATTGTTCGACAAGGATTTTACTGTCCACCCGTAGGTGGTTCGGACGCCCCGAACCGTGGCCGGTTTCCGCTGCGGAAATCGGAAATGGAAAAACCGTCGGCAGCGCATACCGTTGTTTTTCCATTTCCCATTACCGCGGAATCGATTCCTGCAAAATCAGCCGCGCCCTTTTCCCACGAGTTCCAGCACGGCGGCGACGACGCGCTCGACCGGCATTCCGGTCGAATCGATGACGACGGCATCGGCGGCAGGCTTGAGCGGCGCAACCGCGCGACCGGCATCGCGCACGTCGCGCGCCTGGATCTCGCGCAAAAGGGCGGCAAGTGTAACGCCCAATCCCTTTTCTTTCAACTGCTTATAGCGGCGTTTCGCGCGTTCTTCGGCGCTGGCGGTCAGGAATACCTTGGACTGGGCATCCGGAAAAATGACGGTGCCCATGTCGCGGCCGTCGGCGACCAGGCCCGGCGCCTTGCGGAAGGCCCGCTGCTTGTCGAACAGGGCCGTGCGAACGCCCGGTATCGCGGCGATGGCCGATGCGGCCGCGCCGCAGGTCTCGGTACGGATTTCGTCCGTCGCATCCATGCCGTTGACGATCACCCGCGTCTCCAGGCCATCCTTGGGGTCGCGGAACGAGATTTTCGTCGTTTGCGCACAGCGCGTGACCGCCTCGGCATCGGACAGGTCCAGGCCTTCCATACCGGCGGCGAAACCGACCGCGCGGTACAGGGCGCCGGAATCGAGCAGGTGCCAGCCCAATGCATCGGCCGCCATCCGGCTGACCGTGCCCTTGCCGGAACCCGAAGGGCCGTCGATGGTGAGTACCGGTACGATCTTGTCAGGCATCCGGCCATTTTACCGGAAAGCCGCAGCGTGGCTTTATCCGGGTCGTGCCGCGAGATCGAATCCGCGTGAATTGGCCAATTCCATGAACCCGGGGAATGAGGTGGCCACGTTGGCGCAGTCGCGCACATGCACCGGCGCGCGGGCGACGAGGCCAGCCACGGCAAGACTCATCGCGCAGCGGTGATCGCCGGCCGAATCCACTTCACCGCCGGTGAATGCTCCGCCTTCGATGAGCGCGCCGTCCGGCGTTTCCTCGATCCGGATGCCAAGCGCTCCCAAGCCTTTCGCCATCACCGCGATGCGATCGGATTCCTTGATGCGCAGCTCGGCCGCGCCACGGATGCGGCTCGTGCCGCGTGCCGCCGCGGCGGCCACGAACAGGATGGGGAATTCGTCGATCATGTCCGGTACAAGCTCGACGGGAACGTCGATTCCGGCGAGCGGCGCGTGACGCACAATCAAATCGGCGACGGGTTCGCCGCCCTGCCCGCGCCTGCTCGATTCACGCATGTTCGATTCGCGGATATCGGCACCCATCGCGCGCAGCGCTTGCAACAGTCCGATGCGACGCGGATTCATGCCGACGTCGCGCAGCACGAGTTCGGAACCTGGCACGAGCGTCGCGGCGACGATGAAAAACGCGGCCGAGGAAAAATCCGCCGGCACGATGGTGTCCGCCGCATGCAACCCGTGGCCACCGCTCAACTTCGCCCAGCCCGCGCCGAACTCCACCGGCCAACCGAATGCACGCAGCATGCGTTCGGTGTAGTCGCGGGTCGGATGGGGTTCGCGCACTCGCGTTTCGCCATGTGCATAAAGTCCCGCGAGCAGGATCGCGGATTTCACCTGGGCGCTGGCGACCGGCAGTTCGTAGTCGATCCCGTGCAATGCCGAACCGCCGCGAATATGCAGCGGCGGCAGGCCATCGTTCGCTTCGATGCGCGCACCCATGCGCGTCAACGGCTCGATCACGCGCCGCATCGGTCGCTTCGAAAGCGATGCGTCCCCGACCACGGTCGAGTCGAACGCCTGACCGGCGAGGATGCCGGTCAGCAAGCGCATGCCGGTGCCGGCGTTGCCGCAGTCGATCACACCGTCCGGCGCATGCAAGCCGTGCAGACCGGCGCCATGCACGATGCGCTCGCTTGCACGCGGCGCATCGATGCGCACGCCCATTTGCGCGAATGCGCGCGCGGTCGCCAGCGTGTCCTCGCCTTCGAGGAAGCCCGTGATACGCGACGTGCCTTGGGCGAGCGCGGCGAGCATGATCGCGCGATGCGAAACCGACTTGTCGCCGGGAACCCGCACATCGCCGCGTAGCGGACCGGCCGGCGAGCTGATCCAATCGATCACGTCGCGTCGCTCACGGCAAGGCTTCCAGCAGGCGTTCGTTCTCGGCGCGTGAACCGACGCTGATGCGCAGGAATTCGCCCAATCCGTAGCCGCCCATCGGCCGAACGATCACGCCGCGCCCGAACAATGCGTGCTCGATGGCCGCGGCATCGCGCGCGAAATCGACGAGGA
Source organism: Rudaea sp. (assembly GCA_035712685.1). Classification (GTDB taxonomy): domain Bacteria; phylum Pseudomonadota; class Gammaproteobacteria; order Xanthomonadales; family Rhodanobacteraceae; genus Rudaea. Next base: position 3,050 of record DASTAL010000174.1, read on the forward strand.
CGAAATTCGTCTGCGACGGCAGCACGCGCAACCCGCGCCTTTCCAGTTGCGCCGCGAGCCATGTGCGCTCGGCGAGATTGAATGCCTTGGCGCGCGCGACGTGATCCTGATCGCCGAGCGCCGCCGTCGCCGCCGCGAGTGCCAGCATGTTCACGTTGAAAGATTCACGCAGCCGTTCAAGCACGGCCACGACGTGCGCCGAGCCGACCGCGTAACCGACGCGCAATCCGGCCAGTGCGTAGGCCTTGGAAAACGTGCGCGTGACGATCAGGTTCGGATGGCTCGGCAGGAACCGCAGCGCGGATGAAAGGCGGGGATCGTCGACAAATTCGTGATAGGCCTCGTCGACCACGACCAGCGTCGTCGACGGAATGCGCGCGAGGAAAGCCGCGAGTTCGGCGTCGCCGAACCAGGTACCGGTCGGATTGTTCGGATTCGCGAGATAGACGATGCGCGTGTCGGCGCGGACCACTGCCGCCATTGCTTCGAGATCGTGGCCCAGCGGTTGCCTCGCGTGATTGCGCGCCAGCGCCGACACGCGAATCGGAATGGCGCCAGACGCCGCGGTCGCGATGGGAAACACGGCGAAGCCGAATTCCGAGAACACGACCGATGTGCTCGCATCCGCGAAGCACTGCGCGATCAGCATGAGCAGTTCGTGCGAGCCGTTGCCGAGCGTGATTTGCGCGGCGTCCACGCGCATGTGTCTCGCCAGCGCGGCTTTCAGTGCACCGCCCGCCGGATCGGGATAGCGGAAAACATCGGGCAAGGCGTCGCGAATTGCCGCCAGCGCGAGCGGACTCGGCCCCAGCGGATTCTCGTTCGATCCCAGTTCGGCGAGCGAGTCACCGAAACGACGGCGCAGCGCAGGCAAATCGTGACCGGGATCGTAGGCGCGCAACGCGCGCGTGGCGGCATTCGCCAATGCCGCCGCGTCCACGAGCGATCCATGCCTGGATCCTTCGCGCTCCGGCTGCGCCGGAATCGCGGTCACGGCACCGCCACCGGGTACGAGCCGAGCAACTTGATCTGCGCGGCATGCTCCTTCAGTTCCGCGAAGGCGCGGCGCATGGCTTCGTCCTCGACATGGCCGGCCAGGTCGATGAAGAACCCGTATTCCCACTTGGCCTGGTGCGAGGGCCGCGATTCGATCCGGTTCATGCTGATGCCGTTGCGTGCGAACGGGCTGAGCACGTGGAACAAGGCGCCGGGCTTGTCCTTGATGAAGACCAGGACCGAGGTGCGATCGTGCCCGGACGGCGGGAAAATCTGCCGGCCGATGACGAGGAAGCGCGTGGTGTTGTCGGCGCGGTCCTCGATCGGCGTCATGATGACTTTTTTCAGGCCGTACACGTGTCCGGCCGATTCGCCGCCGATGGCGGCCGCATCGTCGGCGTTGCGCGCACGGCGCGCGGCCTCGGCATTGCTCGACACCGGGATCTTTTCGGCCTTCGGCAGGTTGCCGCGCAGCCAGGCCTTGCATTGCGCAAACGTCTGCGGGTGCGAATAGACGCGCTCGATGTCCTCGATGCGCCCCGAACGCGAGAGCAGGAACTGGCGCACGCGCAATTCCACTTCGCCGCAGATCTTCAGGTTCGAAGTCAGGAACATGTCCAGCGTGATCTGGATCGTGCCCTGCCCGGAATTTTCCACCGGCACGATGCCGAAATCGGCATTGCCGCTCTCGACTTCCTGAAATACTTCCTCGATGGTCGCCAGCGGCAGGCCGTGTGCGGAGCGACCGAAATGCTTCATAACCGCCTGCTGGCTAAAGGTGCCTTCCGGGCCGAGGAAGCCGACCTTGAGTGGCTCCTGCTGCGCCAGGCACGCCGACATGATCTCGCGGAACACGTGCACCAGCACGTCGTCCGACAGCGGGCCTTCGTTGCGGTCGACCACCATGCGCAGCACCTGCGCCTCGCGCTCGGGCCGGTAGTAATCCACCGCCGCAGCGAGCTTGCCCTTGGCCTTGCCGACCTGATGCGCCCAGTTCGCGCGTTCGGCAATCAGCTGCTGGATGCTGCGGTCGATCGCGTCGATGCGCGTGCGCGCATCGGCGAGCGATGGCGTGGCGGCAGCGGGCTTCTTTTTCGGCATGCTGGTGTTCGCTCAGGCGGAAATCGCGCGCACCGAAAGTATGCCCTCGATCCCGCGGATCGCGGCGACCAGCGCGTCGTTGGCCGCCGAATCCAGATCGATCAGCGTGTAGGCGATGTCGCCGCGCGAGGCATTGTGCATCTGCGCGATGTTGACGCCGGCTTCGCCGAGCACGTGCGAGAGCTGGCCGATCATGTTCGGCCGGTTGCGGTTGGCGATGCACAGGCGCGCCTTGCCCGCGCGCGCCATGCGCGTGTTCGGGAAATTCACGGCGTTGTGGACGTTGCCGTTTTCGAGGAATTCACGCAGCTGGTCGACGACCATGAGCGCGCAGTTTTCCTCGGCCTCGCCGGTCGAGGCGCCCAGGTGCGGCAGGCCGATCACGCGTGTGTTGCCGACGAGGTCGGCGCTCGGGAAATCGGTGACGTAACGGCCGATGCGGCCGCTCGCGAGTCCCGCCGCCAGCGCCAACGGATCGACGATGCCCTCGCGCGCGAAGTTGAGCACGACGGTACCGGGTCGCACCAGATCGAGCGCGGCCATGCCGAATACCCCGCGCGTCGCGTCGTTGAGCGGAACGTGGAACGTGATGTAGTCCGAAGCCGCGTACAACTCGTTCAGCGAACCGGCCTTGGTGACCTCGGATGACAGCGCCCAGGCGCCGTCGATCGTCATGTGCGGATCGAAGCCGAGCACGCGCATGCCCAGCGCGCGCGCCGCGTTGGCGACCTTCACGCCGATCGCGCCGAGGCCGACGACGCCGAGCGTCTTGCCGGCGAGTTCCGAACCGACGAAGCGTTTCTTCTCCGCCTCCACCTTGTCGTGCAAATGATCGCCGCCCTTGAGGCCGCCGACGAAGGCAAGTGCGCTGTCGAGGTTGCGCGC
>DASTAL010000175.1:0-3442 GCA_035712685.1 Rudaea sp.
GCCGGGACAGGACACGCAGGCCTGGGCCGATGCCGAGGCTACAAAGATCGTGGCGTCGGGCCTGCGCTACATCCAGGACGACGACGCCCGTGCCGACGACACCGCGCAGCCTTGGTCCTCTCTGTGGGACGACGGCGCGGATGCGACCGCTGAACTCAACCGCCTGATGGGCGTGCGGCGCATCGCGCTCGATCGCTTCGGCCTGTCGGCGCTGGCGCCGGGCGAGCCGATGGCCAATTTGCGTCGGCGCTTTGTGCCCGTGTGGCTCCTGCACCGTTATCAGATGGTCGCTGCCGCGAAGGCGATCGGCGGCGTGTATCTGCAATACGCGGTCAACGGCGGCGGCCATGAGGCGTCCGATCCGGTGCCGGCGAAGGCGCAGCGCGCGGCGCTCGATGCCGTGCTCTCGACGCTCGCGCCGGATGTGCTGCGTGTGCCGCAGCGCCTGCTGCCATTGCTTTCGGCCGCGCGCAACGGCAGCCCGAACCGCCAGTACAGTATCGAGTTGTTCGCCGGTTCGGGCGGCACGCCGTTCGATCCGCTGGTCGCCGCCGACACCGCTGCCGAGTTGACCTTGAACGCGCTGCTTGCGCCCACGCGACTGGCGCGCGTGGAGATGCAACACGCCGCAGATGCGGATGCCTTGGGCGTGCAGGAACTGCTTGATCGCCTGCTCGCGGCGACGATGCCGGAACAATCCGATACCCTGTCACGTCGCATTGCGTACCGCACGTTGCTGGATGTGGCGCGCGCCGCGCACGATCCGAAAACCACCCCCGGCGTGGCCGCGCTGCTCGACCAGCGCCTGCACGAGGAGGCGCTGGCATTGGCGCACCGCAAGGGCGATGCGGCCGAGCGGGCCTGGGGCGCCAGCCTGTCGCGGTTGCTGCTCGATCCGCGCGAGCTGGACAAGGAGTTGGCCCGCCATGCGCGCGCGACGTTGGTGCCGCCCGGTTCGCCGATCGGTGCCGAGGCGGATTGGCTGTCGCTGCCGGGAGACGATTGATCCCGGCGCTGCGGCATTGCCCGCGACGCGGCGATTGTGACCCTGATGGTCACGCGCGGCAGGGTTTCATCCACGGTACGCCCCATGCGGCGCTGGCACGCGACTTGCTTGCTACCAGCAACGTTCGTGGATTGCATCGAGATGTTCGTCGCTACCCCCCTGGCTTCCGATAATGCGCCGTTGGCGCGCACCGCTTCCCGCACCACCGGCCGTATCGTCTGGCAGCAGCATTACGAAGGCATCTCCCACGTCGCCTATCGCTGCGGCAAGGCGATTGCCGGCGTGTCCGGCCCGTGGTCCGACCGTTACGTGCTGATCTGGTGGGACGAGCGGCCGGCGGCTTCCCATCCGCTGGAACTGTTCGAAACGATGGAAGCGGCCAAGCGCGCTGTCGAAGGGCGCGTCGGCCAGGCCGTGCCGGCCTTCGCCGCCATTCCTGGCGATCCACGCCCGAGTCCGTCTCACGGTTGGTGGGCCGGGTTCTGGTCGCGACGCCGCCATCGCAGGACAGCGCCTTCGCAGCGCCGCTGTGTCGATGATGAAATTGACCTGAGCGGCTTGAATTTCAGCGCTTCGCGCTGAACTACTCGAAGCCGTTGTAGAAAATCGAGGTCATGTCGAACGCGCCGACGGTGCAGCCGATGGCACCGGGCGAAGTGCGCGCATAACCGCGTTGATCCAGCGCCAGCGCGGGAATCACCGCGTATCCGTTGCTTCCGTCGTTGCCGGCACAGTTGCCCCCGGCGCGCGCGGAGCTGAGCGATTGCAACGCCACGGTCTGCGTCGCACCGCCGTTGTTGGCAAGGCCGGCAGTGGCGAAAAGCGGATTCACGTCGAATTGATCGCCGGTCGTTGCCGCCAGGCCGGAGCCAGAGGAATTACCGACGAGGTTGTAGCCTAAAGATGCTGCGCTGGCAAAGATATAGATGTCGGGTGACGACGTACTCGCCGAATTTCCGGCGACGATGCTGCTCATGATCGTGATGCCGTAGCCACCGACTCCCCCGCCATTCGCGGCGTGGTTCCCGGTAATCGTCGAATTGCTGATAGTGACGTTGCCGTAGGCTGCAATGGCGCCGCCGTTGCTGCTCGCCGAATTGTTGGTGAAGGTGGAGTTGACGATGAGCACAGCTCCGCCAACCTGGGCGATGGCGCCACCCGAGGGAGCGCCGCCACTGGCGGAATTACCCTTGAACGTGCAGGAATCCACGGTCACGTTGGCGCCGGTATCGTAAATCGCGACGCTGGGACTGTTTTGCAGGGTCAGATGCGAGAACGTAACGTTGCCGCTGTCCAGACCGAAAATCGGCCCGCTGCCGCAGCTATCCAGGACGACGCCATTGGGCGAGCCATCGATGGTGACGCTGGGTGGCGTGTTCTGATAGGTGCCGTTCGGATAAGTGCCGCAAATGGTTTGCCCCTGGATGCTGGGCGCGAAAACGACCATGTCGCCGTCGGTGGCCGTGTAGATCGCCGCATCCAGCGTACAGTTCGGATCGCTCGTGGAATTGGCCGTGCAGGCCCCGCCGCTACCGGTGGAAGTCACTGTCCAGGTATTGGCGGCAAGCGCAAACGGCGCAGCCGCGCACAGCAGCAATCCGGCCCAGCAAGCCGCGAAACGCTTCATGGCGAGTCCTCGTTCCGGCACGGGGAGTGCCGGTCATCCCGAGTAAACGCAAAATCGCGCCAAAACCTATCGCAGTTCCGAGGCTACTCCACGGTCACGCTCTTGGCCAGGTTGCGCGGCTGGTCGACGTCGGTGCCGCGCTGGACGGCGACGTGGTAGGCGAGCAGTTGCAGAGGAATCGTGAAAACGATCGGCGCGATCAGCTCGCCGCAGGGCGGCAGCGCGAGCAGATGGCCGCTATCCTGGCGCATGTTGCGTGCGACATCGGCGTCGGCCAGCACGTAAAGTTCGCCGCCGCGGGCGCGGACTTCTTCCAGGTTCGATTTGAGCTTTTCCAGCAGATGATCGTTCGGCGCCACCGCGATCACGGGCATGTTTTCGTCCACCAGGGCGAGCGGACCGTGCTTGAGCTCGCCGGCCGGGTACGCCTCGGCATGGATGTAGGAGATTTCCTTGAGCTTGAGCGCGCCTTCCATCGCGATCGGAAACTGCGTGCCGCGGCCGAGGAACAGGGTGTGATCCTTGGCGACGAAACGCTCGGCCATCGCCTTGATGCGTTCATCCAGCGCCAGCGCGTCGCGCACCGAGCCCGGCAGCGTTTCTAGCTGCTGCACCAGTGCGGTGTAGCGCGTGGCATCGAGATGGTGGTGTCGCGCGAGTTCCAGCGCGAACAGCGCGAGCGCGGCCAGCTGCGTGGTGAATGCCTTGGTCGAGGCGACGCCGATCTCCGGGCCGGCGCGCGTCATCAGCGTGAGCGCCGATTCGCGCACGATCGAGGACTCGGGCACGTTGCACACCGCCAGCGTCGC
>DASTAL010000176.1:0-3968 GCA_035712685.1 Rudaea sp.
TGCGATCGGCCCGCGGATGCCGTCGATCACGTAGTGCGTGGCCGGATACGAAAGCAGGAACAGCCCGATCATGCACACCGAGAACGAGATGTACATCATGCGTCGCGCACCGTAGCGGTCCGCCAGCGCGCCGCCGATTGCGCGGAACAGCGTGGCCGGCAGCCCGAAGCTGGCGGCGAGCATGCCGGCGGTGCGCAGATCGACCTTGTACACGCCCATGTAGTAGCGCGGCAGCCACGAGGCGAGCGCGACGAAGCCGCCGAAAACGAGGAAGTAGTACAGCGAGAACCGCCACACCTGCAGGTTCTTCAGCGGCGCCAGGCGCTCGGCGAGCGAGGCGCCGCGACCGCCGCTGGCGCGACCGCGGGTCAGGGGATCGACCTGCGCAAACAGGAAGTACAAGACCGCCGTCACCAGTGCCGCGAGCGCATAGATGTCCGCGACCCGGCGCCAATCCATGACCGTCAGCAGAAGCGGTGCGCCGAAGCTCGTCACCGCGGCGCCGACATTGCCGATCCCGAACAAGCCGAGCGCCGTGCCCTGGCGCTCGCGCGGGTACCAGGCCGACACGTACACCACGCCCACCGCGAAGGTTCCGCCGGCGAGGCCGAGGCCCAGGCCGAGCAGCAGCAGGACCGGATACGAATGCGCGAACGGCAGCGCGAACGTGAATCCGGCCACGACCAGCATTGCCAGCGCGAACACGCGATTGCCGCCGATCATTTCGGACCAGATGCCGAGCAGCGGCCGGCTGATGGAGCCGGTCAGGATCGGCGTCGCCACGAGCAGGCCGAACTGGGTGTCGGACAGGCCGAGCTCCTTCTTCAACTCGACGCCGATGATCGAGAAGATCACCCAGACCGCGAAGCACACGGCAAAGGCGAACGTACTCAGCCACAAGGCACGCGTGCGTTGCGCGGGGGTCACGTCGATGGCGGTGGTCGTCATGATCGGAGGGCGCTCGTCGGAGGGGAGTCGGTGTGCGCGGGCGGTCAGTTCTCGAAATGCTCCAGGCCGCGCACGCCGTAGCGTTCGGAAAGGATGGTGAGGTATTGCTGGATCGCGTTCTGCCGCGCCTGGGTTTCCAGGTACGCGGCGATCTTCGCCTCGGCCTCGGCAAACGACAGCGGCGCGCCGCGCACGATCTCGTCCACCTGCACCACGTGATGGCCGTAGCGTGTCTCGACGGTGAGCCCGGCCAGGCCCGGCGCAAGCATGAACAACTGGCGTTCGAATTCCGGCACCGTGTCGCCGCGCTCGATCCAGCCCAGCTCGCCGCCGTCGTCGCGCGACGGGCACGCGGAGTGGCGCTGCGCGAATTCGGTGAAGCGCTCCGGATGCGCGCGCAGTTCGCCGATCAACGCCTCGCCTTGCGTGCGCGCCGCGAGTCGCTCCTCGGCATCGTCCGGCGCGGCGGCGAGCAGGATATGGCGCACACGCAGGCGATCGGGCCGGCGCAGGCGTTGCGCGTTGCTCTCGAAGTAGCGCCGGCACGCTTCCGCGCTCGGCGCCGGCACCGGCATCTCGCGCTCGATCAGCACGCGGATCGCGGTTTCTTCCGCGGTTTCGCCGTCGCAGCTTTCCGCTTCCGCGTCGATGCCGAGGCGCTCGGCTTCGCGCCGCAACATTTCGCGCACGACCAGCGCGCGCGCGGCGGCATTGCGCGCGCGATGCGGATCGGCGTCGCGGTGATGCTGCATTTCCTGCGCGATCGCCGCTTCGTCGATGGCGGTGTCGCCGACATGCAGGTAGCACGGCGGCGCGCTGCCAAGGCTGCGCGGGCCCTCGTCGGCGTGCGCGTGGTGGTGCGCGTGCGCCTCGGCCGCCACCGATTCGCCCGAATCGATGACGGTGACGGGGATTTCGCGGCCGGCGGGCGTCGTCACGGCGTGCGTGGCCCGTAGTTGAGCGTCGGCTGGCGTCGGCGCACGACCTGATAGGGCCGCCACAGGTAGCTGACCGGGATGCTCCAGATGTGGATCAGGCGCGTGAACGGCGTGAGCAGGAACAGCGTCATGCCGAGGAAGATATGCGCCTTGTAGACCCAATCCACGCCGGCGACGAAATCGGCGGCGCCACCCCGGAAGGTGACGATGTGCTGCGCCCACTCGGCCAGCACGATCATGACGCTGCCGTCCATGTGGTGGCTGGACAACACGATCGTATACAGGCCGAGCAACAGCTGCGCGAGCAGCAATACCAGGATCAAGGTATCGCCGAACGTGCCGGTGGCGCGCACGCGCGGATTGAACAGGCGCCGCGCCAGCAGGATCAGCAAGCCGACGAGGCAGATCGCGCCGAATACGCCGCCGACCACCATCGCCAGGATCTGCTTCTGGTGCGCGGTGATGAAAATCTCGTACACGAAGTGCGGCGTCAGCAGCCCGACCACGTGGCCGGCGAGCACGACGAGGATGCCGACGTGGAAGAGATTGCTGCCGATGCGCATGCCGCGGCTGGACAGCAGCTGGCTCGAGCCCGTGCGCCAGGTGTACATGGCACGGTCGAAGCGCGCCCAGCTGCCGATGAGGAATACCGCCAGCGCGATGTAGGGATAGATCTGGAAACCCAGGAAATCGACGTAACTCATGGCTGCACCTGTCGGCTGGCCGCGCCGCGCTCGGGTGCGCGGCCGTTTGGCGAACAATCGTCTTTCGGCATCTCGGCGCCGAAGCGCACCGCTTCTTCTTCCCAGACGCGGTCCATGGCCTCGGCGGTGTCGTCGCGCGGCTCCTCGCGCGCGCGCCGGCGCAACACCCCGGCATCGAATTTCGCGTCCGCGTACTCGGCCAGGACCTCGAACAGCAGCGCGTAGGAACTGCCGCGTTCGGTCGCGCGCGCGGCGAGCAGGCTGACGATGTGCCCGACATGGTGCAGCCATTCGCGCGCCTCATCGGGCGGACGCTGGCTCAGGTATTCGAGAACGAGCGGCAGGTAATCCGGCAGTTCCTTCGCTGCCAGTTCGAAGCCGTTCTTGCGATAGGCCGCGACCAGATCGACCATGGCCTGGCCGCGGTCGCGCGATTCGCCGTGGATGTGCTCGAACAGCAAAAGGCTCATCGAGCGGCCGCGGTCGAACATCGCCAGCCAGCGTTCCTGCGCTTCCAGCGGATCGGCCGCGAGCAGCTCGCGCACGAAGTCCGCCAGCGCGGCGCGGCGCGGCGCGGGAAGGATCGGATCGTCGGCCGCCTCGAGCAATTCCCCGCCGTGCTGCCACAGTTCATCCTGCGGATAATCCATCAGCACGCCAACGAGTTTCAGCCAGCTCATTCGACCACCTCCTGTTTTTCCTGGCGGTTCGGATGCACGGCATAGGTGGTCGTCTTGCGCTGGCTGAACAGGTCGGCGGGGGAATCACCGCCGCAGCCGTTGCCCCAGCTGAAGCCGCAACCGCCGCGTTCGCCGAACGCGTCGTTCGCGTATTCGCGATGGGCGGTCGGGATGACGAAGCGGTCCTCGTAGTTGGCGATGGCGAGGTAACGGTACATGTCCTCGGCCTGGGCCACGGTCAGCCCGGCCTGCTCGAGCACGGCGCGGTCCTCGACGCCATCGACGTTCATGGCCCGGCGCCAGGCACGCATCGCCATCATGCGTTCGAGCGCGCGCACGACGGGGCGCTCGTCGCCGGCGGTCAGCAGGTTGGCCAGGTAGCGCACCGGGATGCGCAGCGAAGCCACGTCCGGCAACTCGCCGTTCATGCCGACGCGGCCGCGTTCGGCCGCCGACTGGATCGGCGACAGCGGCGGCACGTACCACACCATCGGCAGGGTGCGGTATTCCGGATGCAGCGGCAGCGCCAGCTTCCAGTCGATCGCGAGCTTGTAGACCGGCGATTTCTTCGCCGCGTCCAGCCAGTTGTCCGGGATGCCTTCCTTGCGCGCCGCCTCGATCACCTTCGGATCGAACGGGTCGAGGAAGATGTCCAGGTGTGCCTGGTACAAGTCTTTTTCCGACGGCACCGAGGCGGC
>DASTAL010000177.1:0-2184 GCA_035712685.1 Rudaea sp.
CTTGCCCCAGGCGCTGCGCCGAAACGCCCAGCCAACCTCGGTGCCGGGCCAACCTTCCGGAAACCACGGTCCGGCCTGCCCGAGCCATTCCCCGCTCGTCTTGTCGATCGCGCAGAACATGCCGTAGCCCTGCACCATCCACGCACCCGGCATCTGCAGGAATTTTCGCCACGCCGCCGCACGCGGCAGGGCGCCGCCGATATGGCGCGCCGCCTCCTCGTCGGCATGCAGCTCGGCGTAGCCGTCGAAATCCTCGATGCGCGGCAGGCGCAGGATCAGGCGCGCGGTTTCGATGTGGGGCTGATCCATGTTGGGACGGTCAGAACGCATTGATGCTCGTCACCTCGCGTCCGACCACGAGTTGATGCACGGTTTCGGTGCCTTCGTAGGTAATGACGGATTCGAGGTTCAGCGCGTGCCGAATCGGGCAGTGCTCGGTGGTGATGCCGGCGCCGCCGAGGATGTCGCGGCATTCGCGCGCGATGTCGATGGCCATGCGGCAGTTGTTCCACTTCGCCAGGCTGACCTGCGTCGGCTGCATCGCGCCGGCATCCTTGAGACGGCCGAGCTGCAGCGACAGGAGCTGAGCCAGGGTGATCCGGCGCGCCATGTCGGCAAGCTTGAGTTGCACCGCCTGATTGGCGGCGAGCGGACGCTTGAACAGGATGCGTTGCTTGGCGTATTCGGTGGTTTCCGTAAAGCAGGCGATCGCCGCACCGATCGGGCCCCAGGTGATGCCGTAGCGCGCCTGGGTGAGACAGCCGAGCGGACCTTTCAGGCCCTTCACGTTCGGCAGGCGGTTCGCCTCTGGCACGCGCACGTTGTCGAAGAACAGCGCGGAGGTGACCGAGGCGCGCAGGCTCATCTTCTTGTGGATTTCCTGCGCAGTGAAGCCCTTGCTATCCGTCGGCACGATGAAGCCCTGGATGCCGTCGTCGGTCTGCGCCCAGACGATGGCGATGTGGGCGAGATTGCCATTCGTGATCCACATCTTGGCGCCGTTGATGACCCAGTCGGCGCCGTCCTTCTTAGCATTCGTCTTCATGTTGGCCGGGTCCGAGCCGCCATGCGGCTCGGTCAGGCCGAAGCAGCCGATCACCTTGCCGGCCGCCATTTGCGGCAACCAGTGCTTGCGCTGCTCCTCGCTGCCGTAGGCGTAGATCGGATACATGCACAGAGAGGATTGCACCGACGCGAAACTGCGGATGCCGGAGTCGCCGCGTTCGAGTTCCTGGCAGATCAGGCCATAGCTCACGCCATTCATGCCAGCGCAACCGTATTCGTGCGGCAGGGTCGCGCCGAGCAGGCCGAGTTCAGCCATTTCCGGGATCAATTCCGTCGGGAAACGCCCCTTGTCGAAACACTCGCCGATGACCGGCAGCACGCGCTCGTCGGTGAAGCGCGCCACGGTGTCCTGCACCATGCGCTCTTCCTCGCTGAGCAGCGAACGGACATCGTACAAATCGACGGGATTGAGCGCGGCGGCGGGCATGGAAAACTCCGGGTTTTGCGGATCGATGGCAAGGCCGCGTATTCTAGCGGCCCGCCACCAGAAAGTCCCGCCAAATCAAGTGTTCCGAGTCCCCATCCTCGCCTACCACGCCATCAACATCGCCGGCAACGACTACGCGGACAACGACCATGTCGCCTTCGCCGCCGACCTGCGTCTGATCGACGACCTCGGTCTGCGCATTGTCCCGTTGCATCGGGTCGTGGACCAGTTGCTGGGCACGGCAAGCCGAGACCTGACGCGCTGCGTGGCACTGACCTGCGACGACGGTTCGGATTTCGACTGGTTCGACCTCGACCATCCGACGCATGGCGCGCAGCGCAGCCTCGCCAACATCATGGCCGATTTCATCGCCGAACGCGGCGAGCGTGCACAGCCCGAGTTGCATCTGACCAGCTTCGTGATCGCGTCACGCGAAGCGCGCGAGTACCTGGACCGCAACTGCCTCGCCGGCAAAGGCTGGATGAGCGATGCGTGGTGGAAGCCGGCGCTGCAATCCGGTCGCATCGCCATCGAGAACCACAGCTTCGACCACAATCACGCGGCGATCCCGCTGCCCGGCATCGACGGCATGCAGCGCGGCACTTTCCTGCCGGTCGACAACCGCAGGCGTGCGGATGCCGAAATCGCCGATGCCGCCCGTGCGATCGACGCCGTCATCGCACCGGCGCGCA
>DASTAL010000178.1:0-4361 GCA_035712685.1 Rudaea sp.
CCGAGTTGTTCTTCCACCATTTCGGCGACACCGGCAATGGAGGCGCATCCGCCGGCGAGCACGATCTGATCCACCTTGTTGTATTCGCTTCCGGCAAAGAAGAACTGCAGCAGGCGACTGACCTGCTGCACCATCGCTTCCTTGAATGGCTCAAGCACTTCGATTTCGTAGGATTCGGGCAGGCCACCCTGGCGCTTGGCGAGACCGGCTTCCTCGTACGACAGGCCGTAGCGACGCATCACCTCGTCCGTGAGCTGCTTGCCGCCGAACACCTGTTCGCGCGAATAGATGGTGCGCTGGTTCTTGAGCACGATCAGCGTGGTCATGGTAGCGCCGATGTCGGCGACCGCGACGACCGCATCCTTGGGCACGGCGAGCTGGTCGGCAACGAGCTTGAACGCATTCTCCATCGCAAACGCTTCGACTTCGATCACGCGTGCGGTCAAACCGCCCAGATCGAGAGCCGCCACACGCAGGTCCACGTTCTCGGTGCGCGAAGCCGCGAGCAGGACATTCATCATTTCCGGGTTGTCCTTCACCGGACCGACGACTTCGAAATCGAGGCTGACTTCCTCGATCGGATAGGGAATGTATTGATTGGCTTCGGACTGGATCTGCGCATCGAGATCTTCCTCGGACAAATCCGCGGGCATCGGGATGATCTTGGTGATCACCGCCGAACCGGCGACGGCTGCGCAGGCAAATTTCGTTTTCGCGCCGGAGCGGTTGAGCGCGCGCCGGATCGCTTCGCCGACGGCTTCCACCTCGACGATGTTTTTTTCGACGACAGCGTTGGGAGGCAACGGTTCGACCGCGTAATGTTCGACGCGATACTTGTTGCCGGACTGAGTCAACTGCAACAGCTTCACGGCCGTCGAACTGATATCGACCCCGATCAGCGGCGGCGCTTTTGCACTGAGTAGGCCCACACTTTTTCCCCTTCCCACGCGCCCTTACGAGCGATATATGCGCATCCACATTAAATACGAACTTTAACGGATTATCAACAGTCTCTTGAAAGATTCTGCAAACCATTGATATGGCTTGATAATGTCATGCTTTTGCCACTATTTGATCCCGATTTGCCTATCGGCCGGAACGCCGTACGCCTATACTGCAATGGCGATCTTCGCCCGGAAGACCGCCTTCCAACCTTGACTGCGATCACAACTCCCGCCACGCATGAGAATATTTCGACGTTTGTTCCGTTGGTTCTTGATTTTGTGCGTGCTTGGCGTGGTGTTGGGTGCCGTCGGCATCGGCATTGCGTACTGGCTGATCGAGCCGCGCCTGCCGTCCGTCGACGTTTTGAAGGACGTGCGCCTGCAGGTTCCGCTGCGCGTTTATAGCAAGGACGGAAAACTCGTGGCGACGATCGGCGAAACCCGCCGCATCCCGGTCCGGATCGAAGATGTGCCGCAACAGTTGAAGAACGCGTTCCTCGCCGCGGAGGACGCGAATTTCTACACCCATTCCGGCATCGATTTCACCGGCATCCTGCGCGCGCTCGGCTACATGGTCGTCAAGCGGAGCCTGCACGTGCCGGGCGGCAGCACGATCACGCAGCAGGTCGCACGCGGATTCTTCCTCAGCTCCGAAGTCAGCCTCACGCGCAAGGCCACGGAAATCTTCCTCTCCTTCCGCATCGAGCACGAACTGACCAAGGACGAAATCTTCCAGCTTTATCTCAACAAGATATTCTTCGGCAATCGCGCCTACGGCGTGGCCGCCGCGGCCGAGTTCTACTATGGCAAAACGCTCAATGAACTCACCCTGGGCGAGTGCGCGATGCTCGCCTCGCTGCCGAAATTCCCTTCCAGCAGCAACCCGCTGAGCAACCGCGCGCGCGCGACCGAGCGACGCAACTACACCCTGCAGCGCATGCTCGACAACGGCTTCATAACCGCCGCGCAATTCAAGCAGGCTAGTACCGAGCCGGATCAATCCTTCGCCCACGAACCGCCGATCGAAGTCGACGCGCCGTACATTGCCGAGCAGGTGCGCCTGGATGCGCTCGACCGCCTCGGCAACGATGCGCTGACCAATGGCTACAGCATCTACACGACGCTCGACTCGCGCGACCAGACGGCCGCCAACCAGGCCATGCGCAACGATTTGATCGCCTACGACGAACGCCACGGCTACCGCGGGCCCGAAGCGCATTTCGACCTTGCCGCGCACCCGCTGCCGCAGGAACTCGACAAGCGTCTCGACAAGGACGCGCTCCGTCCCGTGCTCGGGCTCATTGCCGGGATCGTCGTCGACTCTTCCGAAAAATCCGCCGACGTTTATCTGCAGGACGGCCAAAGCGTGGCGCTGGACTTGCCCGCCGTGCGCTGGGCGCAACGCTACAAGGACGAAAGCCATCGCGGCGCGCCGCCCAAGCGCGTCGACGACGTGCTCAAGGCCGGCGACGTGGTGCGCCTGGCGCGCAGCGCGGATGGTGGGTGGAAACTGTCGCAGCTACCCAAGGTGCAGGGCGCGCTGATCGCACTCGACCCGAACGACGGCGCGATCAAATCCGAAGTCGGCGGCTTTTCCTATGCGCGCAGCAAGTTCAACCGCGCGGTGCAGGCCAGCCGCCAGCCCGGCTCCGGGTTCAAGCCGTTCTTCTACGCCGCCGCGTTCGAGCACGGCTTCACGCCAGCCTCGATCATCAATGACGCGCCGATCGTGTTCGCCGACCCGTCCAAGCCGAACGGCCTGTGGGAACCGAAAAACGACGACGACAAGTTCGAAGGCCCGATGCGCCTGCGCGAAGCGCTGGTCGAATCCAAGAACCTGGTGTCGGTACGCCTGCTCGACGCAATCGGCGTGCGTTATGCGCGCGAGTATGCGACGCACTTCGGTTTCAGCCTGCAGCAGTTGCCGGAGAATCTGTCGTTCGCGCTTGGCACGGCTTCGGTGTCGCCACTGGCGATGGCGCGCGGTTATGCGGTTTTCGCGAACGGCGGATTCCTCATCGATCCGTATTTCATCGACCGCATCGTGGACCGCGATGGCAAGGAAATCTACAAGGCCCAACCGCTGCTGGCGTGCCGGGATTGCCCGCAGCGACGGATCGAGGACGCGCGCGAGCAGGCCGCGGCTGCGAACGCCAAGCCGGGCGACGCGCAGCTGGTGAAGACGGCACTGCCAACCGCGCCTGCGGCGCAGGCCGTGGCCGCACCCGCGGACCCGAACGCACCGAAACTCGCTCCACGCGTGCTCGATGCGCGCACCGCCTACCTGATCGGATCGATCCTGCACGACGTCGTGCGCCGCGGCACTGGGCACGATGCCATGGTGCTCAAGCGCAACGACCTGGCCGGCAAGACCGGCTCGACCAACGATCACCGCGATGCCTGGTTCAACGGCTACAACGACGACCTCGTCGCCAGCGTTTGGGTCGGGTTCGACGATTTTTCCTCGCTCGGCCGCAGCAACGGCGTCGGCGAGTTCGGCGCACAGGCGGCGCTGCCGATGTGGATCGAGTTCATGCGCACGGCGCTCAAGGGCGTTCCCGAGCAGCCATTCGAAATGCCGCCGGGCATCACCACGGCGCGCATCGACAAGGCCACGGGTCAGCTCGCCCCGGCCGGGGATCCCAATAGCATGCTCGAAGTCTTCAAGGTCGAGGACGTCGCCCGCCTCGCCGCCGGACCGAACAACGCCACGGAAGAGGAAAAGAAGGTCCAGCAGGACGCCTACGGGATCTTTTGAGCCACAACCCCCGAACCCTCGCGTTGCTCGGGGTTCGCCCCCTTGACTCAAGGGGGCGGAAAATGAGACCGCGCCGATGAAAACATCAAATATGCGCCGCCGCGTCGCGCTGGAAGCCGCGCGCCTGATCACTGAACACGGCATCCGCGACTATCAGCTCGCCAAGCGCAAGGCTGCCGAAAGCTTGCATGCACTCGATGAATCGAGCTTGCCGAAGAACAGCGAGATCGAGCAAGCGCTGCGCGAACACCAGCGTCTTTTCCACGGCGACGATCAGCCAACGCAATTGCGCGCACTGCGCGAAGCCGCCTGCGAGGCGATGCGCTATTTCGCGTGCTTCGAGCCGCGCCTCGTCGGCGCCGTTCTGGATGGCACTGCGGACACGCATTCACCGGTTTGCCTGCATCTGTTCTGCGACACGCCGGAATCCGTTCTCGCCGTGCTGAACGACGATGGCATAGCATTCGAAGAAAATAGCCGGCGTTTGCGAACAGATGCCGCACATTCCACGGATTTTCCGAATCTGAAAATCCGCCAGGCCGGCATCGAATTCGACCTGACCCTGCTACCGCAGGATGCGATCCGCCAAGCGCCACTAGACCGCAGCGGCGAGCGACCAATGCCGCGCGCCGCGCTTGCCGCCGTCGAGGCCCTGCTCA
>DASTAL010000179.1:0-1221 GCA_035712685.1 Rudaea sp.
GTCGTGCCGTGGAAATACGGCTTCAAGGGCATCAAGTCGATCGTCAAAATCGAATTCGTCGAGAGCCAACCGCAGACGACATGGAACATGGCGGCCGCGGACGAATACGGTTTCTATTCCAACGTGAACCCCGCCGTCGACCATCCGCGCTGGAGCCAGAAGACCGAGCGCCGCATCGCCGGCACCGGCTTCAACCTCTTCGGCAACCGCATCGCCACGCTGCCTTTCAACGGTTACGCGGAGCAGGTGGCGCACCTGTATGCCGGCATGGATCTGCGCAAGAATTTCTGACGACGGCGTTTTAAACGATGTTATTTCGCGATCGCATTGCCGCGTTCAAACCGCTGGTCTTCGTCGTTTGCCTGTTGCCGCTCGCGCACCTGGCCTGGGACGCCGTGCACGGCACGCTGGGGACCGATCCCGTCGCCCAGCTCGAACATCGCAGCGGTGACTGGGCTTTGCGCCTGCTCCTCGCCACGCTCGCGATCACTCCGCTACGGCGGATCAGCGGCTGGCACAAGGCGATCCGCTTCCGGCGCATGCTTGGCCTGTTCGCGTTTTTCTACGTGAGCATGCACCTGGCGATCTATCTCGCCATCGACCTCGGCGGTTTCTGGTCGCAGCTGCTCGGTGAGATCGTCAAACGCCCGTACATCACGGTGGGATTCGCGGCGTGGCTGCTGCTGATTCCGCTGGCGCTGACCTCGACGAAAGAAATGATGCGGCGCCTGGGCCGCCGCTGGCAGCCGTTGCATCGGCTCGCGTACCTGATCGCCCTGCTCGGCGTGCTGCACTATTTCTGGCTGGTCAAGGCGGACCACCGCGAGCCGGCGTTGTATCTCGCGATCTGGGTCGCGCTGATGTGCGCGCGATTGCCGCTGAAGATGCCTGCGCCGCGCAGGTCGCCGGCGAATGCGGCCGTCGTGCTCAAAGACTGATGTAGAGCAGCACCGCGATTCCCGCCGCGATCAGCGCGGCCGCGCCGATCAGCCACCAGATGTCGTTGCGGTTGCGTTCGTCGGCCGGCGGCACGGGCGGAGTTGCCGGCTTGTCGATCGCACGCATGGTCTGGGTGATGTTGACCTCCTGCGCGGACGGCGCCAGATCGTTGCGCGTCGGCAGGCTCGGCGCTTCGAGCAGGAATCGGTTGCGGTCGAACGCGATCTGGTCGTCGGTATGCAGCACCGCGTCGCGCACCAGCACGCCGTTGACGAAGGTGCC
>DASTAL010000180.1:0-7467 GCA_035712685.1 Rudaea sp.
GAGGCCGCTGCCCTGCACCGCGTCGAAATCTGGCGCGAGCGCCTGATTACCGATGGCGATGCCCCGCTGGACGAACTCATGCAACATTTTCCAGCGGCGGATCGCCAGCAGCTACGCCAGCTGGCGCGCAAGGCGCGGGCCGAACGTGACGCAAAAAAACCGCTGCACGCCTTCCACGAACTGTTTCGAGCGCTGCGCGAGTTGTTCGGTTAAGCAGCGGTACCGCCCACGGTCATTCCATCGATCCGCAGCGTCGGCTGACCGACACCCACCGGCACGCTCTGCCCTTCCTTGCCACAGACGCCAACGCCTTCGTCGAGCTTGAGATCATTGCCGACCATGGACACGCGCGTGAGCACCTCCGGACCCGAACCGATCAGGGTAGCGCCTTTCACCGGCCGCGTGACCTTGCCGTCCTCGATCAGGTAGGCCTCGCTCGCCGAGAACACGAACTTGCCGTTGGTGATGTCGACCTGGCCGCCGCCGAAGTTCACCGCGTACAGCCCGCGTTGGACCGAAGCGATGATTTCGCCGGGGTCGCTCTGGCCCGGCCGCATGTAGGTGTTGGTCATGCGCGGCATCGGCAGGTGCGCGAACGATTCGCGGCGACCGTTGCCGGTGGAACGCATGCCCATCAGGCGCGCATTGAGCTTGTCCTGCATGTAGCCCTTGAGCACGCCGTCCTCGACCAGCACGGTGCACTCGCCCGGCACGCCTTCGTCGTCGATGGACAACGAACCGCGCCGGTTCGGCAGCGTGCCGTCGTCGACCACGGTGCACAGATCGGATGCGATTTTATCGCCCATGCGTCCGGCGAAGGCCGAGGTTCCCTTGCGGTTGAAATCGCCTTCGAATCCATGGCCGATGGCCTCGTGCAGCAGCACGCCGGGCCAGCCGGGCCCGAGCACCACGGTCATGGTCCCGGCCGGCGCCGGCACCGAATCCAGGTTCACCAGCGCCGTACGCACCGCCTCGCGCGCGAACGCGTGCGCACGGCCGTTGGCGAGCAGCTCGCGATAGCCGTAGCGTCCGCCACCGCCGGCGGTGCCGGATTCGCGGCGGCCGTTGCGCTCGGCGATGACGTTGACGTTCATGCGCACCAGCGGGCGAACGTCGGCGGCGAGCGTGCCGTCCGCGGCTGCGACCAGAACGGTGTCGAGCGTGGCCGACAGACTGACGATGACCTGCGTGATGCAGGGATCGAGAGAACGCGCGAATTGGTCCACTTCGCGCAAAAGTGCAATTTTTTCCTCATTCGCCAGCGACTCGACCGGGTCGATCGGCGCGTACAGCGATTTCGATTCGCGCGCGGCCAGCGCATGGCCGGCACCCGGGTTGCCCGACTGCGCGATCGCGCGCGCCGACTGCGCCGCCGTCAGTAGCTGCGGCAGCACGATTTCGTCGGAATACGCGAAACCGGTCTTTTCGCCGCTCATCGCGCGCACGCCGACGCCCTGCTCGATGGCATGGCTGCCTTCGCGCACGATGCCGTCTTCGAGCATCCACGATTCGCTGCGCGAGTGCTGGAAATACAGGTCCGCCGCGTCGATGGACGGACCCATCAACTGCGCGAACACGCGATCGAGATCACGGCTGGAGAATCCGCCGGGTTGGAGCAATTGACGTTCGGCCTGGGCAAGCAAAGTCATGGACATTCGATTCCGACTAAAAAGACATACGCCGAGTTATCGACCCGCGCCGGCGCTTGCCGGCGCGTCGGTCTTTTTCGGCTTGACCGATTGCGGCTGCTTCGGCGCCGGCTCGCCCTTGACCGTTTCCTTGGCGATTTCGGTGATCACGGGCTTTTCCCAGCTGCCGGTCACGCTGTAGCGCACGCGCGTGACGTCGTTGAGCGCCTTCTTGAACACGCCCTGCAGTACCGCGCCGGCGGCCGCGCCGACCGGCCCGCCGACGAGTGCGCCCCCGATCATCAGCGTGCCGCCGACATGCGGGGTGACTTCCATGGTTTGGTCGTAGTCGTGCGCTTTCAAGCCGGCGCGGCCGTTCACCACGATATCCGCGGCCGGACCCTTCACGCGCAATCCGGACGTGAACGCGTTGCCGTCCTTGAGCGTGAAGCTTCCTTCAATCGAATCGAAACTGAAACCGGACCTGAAGAAATCGCCGAAATCCAGCGCCAGCCGGCGTGGTATCGCGGTCAGGTTGAACAGCCCGAAGATGCGTCCGGCGCCGGGATCGGCATCGGGAATGCGGCCTTCCTGCACCGAAGCCTTGAGCGTGCCGTCCAACCGCGCCAGCGCGAACATGGACGGCGAACCCGCCCACTGGCCCTGGATGTGCGCCACGGTCGCGCCACCGTCGACCACGCCCGCATAACCGAACGTATCGAGCATGCGCCCAAGATTCTGCGCGGAGAAATCGATGGTGAAATCGGACACGTCGCTGCCGGGCTTGCCGGTCCAGTCGCCGCGCGCGCGCATTTCCACGTTCTTCGAATGCGTGCTGACCTGCTCGAAATGCGTGCCATTGGCGATCGGATAGCTTTCCACAACGGTCGTGCCGAAACGCGAATCGCCAAGGCGGAAATCGCCGATGCGAATGTGCAGCGGCGGCACGTTGGCCGGGTTTTCGCCCGCCATCGCGCTGTTTTCGGTGTCGCCGACATCCGGCCAGTAAATCCGGTCGAACTGCGCGGTGACCCCGCGCTGGCGGAAATCCACCAGCGGAACCTCCATCCTGCCGGCGATGTTCGCACCGTCGAAGCCGATGTCGAGTTGGGCCTTGCTCGGCTTCAGGGTGAATTGCGCCGCGCCGAAATCGCGATCCCAGGCGCGCAAATCCTGCGTGTGCAGATCGACGGCGGAGATCAGGCCGTCACTGCCGCCGCCGGAATTCGAGACCGCGAAATCCATCCAGCCGGAAAGGTCGAGCAACGGCGCGCCGCCGCCGATGTCGAAGCCCGACGCCGGCAGCGGCGCCGAGGCATCGCCGCCGAAATCCACGCGCGCCGCGAACGGCTGCCTGGCCGATTGCATGCGTCCGCGCAGGCGCATCAGTCCGCCCAGCCGCAGGTCGATGCTGCCGCCTGCGACCGGCAGGCCGACGGTCAGCGCCAGCGGCATCGCGGCGTCGGCGGCCTTGGCCAATGGCGCGGGCAAGGCCACGGCGACGCCATCGAGATCCGAATTCACGGTCACGCGCTGGCCGGGATTCTTCGCCTCGTCATGGTCGGCGCTGAATCCTATCGTCCAGTCCGCCACGCCGCTGATGCGGTCGGCCCAAGGCGCCAGCATCGGCGCATACGCGAGCAGGTCGGACACCGGAAAACGGCCGCGCAGGCTGGCCTCGACGGCATGATCCTTGTCGGCCGCGAAACCGCCGACCGCCAGGCGGAACGTGGCCGGCTTGCCGTCGCGCGTGACCGGCAGATCGCCTGTATCGAAACCGGCTTGCGAGAACTTGAGCGTGCCGTTGGCCTGCTGCAGGCGCAACGCGTACTGGGCATCGACCAGATCAGCCTTGAACAGGGCCACGCTGCCGTCCAGGTCGAGTCGTTCGGCCTGCTTCACCGGCAAGTGCAGGTGGAATTTCAGCTTGCCGCTACCGCCGACGCCGACGCCGAGGAGTTGCGCCGCATAGCGCGCGCCAATCGGCGTCGCCTTGAGGAAGTCGAGCAGGTTCTTGCCGCTGCCCGAACCCGATACATCCAGGTCCAGTATCGCCTCGCCGAGATCGGCGATCGTGGCGCTGGCGCCGTCGACGGTATTGCCGAGCGCCTGTGCGGCATCCGCTTCGACGTGCAATCCGTTGTTGACGAAATCCGCGACGGCATGCACGCGTTCGGCAGCCGGCCAGTCGGGGAGATAGACCAACCGGGTGTCGCCGATTTCCGCGCGTGCCTCGAAACGTCCCGCAAGATTCGTGAACGGCCAGTCGCCGAGGTCGCCGCGGAAAACCGCGCGTCCGCCGATGATGTTGCCCGCTGCGAACGCGCGATCCAGCCACGCCACCGCGGCCGGCGGCATGATGTTGATCGGCCAGAACAGTTTGGCCGCCGGCACTTCGCCATGCCCGATCGAGGCGTACAAATCCAGCGCCGGACGCGAGCCGTCGTCGTGCAGTTGCATGGCGCCGCGCAATTGGCCGCCGAATCCGGCGCCTTCGAAATCCAGCGCATCCGTGCCGACGCGCCAGCCGCCGTCGCCGCGCCAGGCGGCAACATCGCCGGCGAATTGCGAGAATTCGAGCGGTTGCCGGAACACGTGCGGCTCGTCCACGCCGAACGCCGTGTGCGGCGGCAGATGCAGATTGAAGCCGTCCGCATCGCCAAGCAGGTTGCCGCTGAGACTGGCCGCGCCTGGCAGTGCGTCGACGGCGTGCCAGGCCAGCGCATCGAAATCGGCGGCGACATCGAAATTCCCCGCGTCGGCGAAACGCAGGTCCGCATGGCGCAGCGTGCCGGTCGGATCGGCCACGTACAGCCAGCGCCGCCATGCGGCCGGCAAGGCGTCGCTGAGCATGGCCACGCTCGCCGGCGCCGAAAGGTTCACACCATCCAGGCGCAGCGTCCATGTCGGATCGGGCAGCGCCGGATCGTGGGCTTTTTCCAGATGCAGGCTCGCCGGTGCGGCAACGTCTCCCTGCCGGGCGAGGACGAGATCGGCCACATCCGCGCTCCAGCCCGCATCGCCGCGCTGCCAGCGCGCGCCGAACGCGATGCGGTCGAAACCGGTGCGCGGGACGATGGTGCGTTTGGCGTCGAGTGCGATCGGCGCCGACGTGGTCAACACCACGTTCGTCAAATCCGTCTCGATGCGGGCGCGCTGCAGCCGATCGCGCTGCCACCAGCCCCAGAACTGCACACGCCCGGCGCCACGTTCGACCTGCGCGCCCTGCCACGCATACCCGTGTGCGACGGCGGCGAGGTCAAGCGCCGCACCGCCCAGATACAGTTCGCCGTCGCGGCTGGCGCTGTTGTAATCGATCACCGCGTCCACGGGCGATGGCGTGTCGGCGCAGCGCACGCGCGCAAGCACGCGGTGTGTGCTGCCCGAATTGACCAGGCGCACCTCGTCGGCAAGCAGCACGAGGGGCTTGCCGTTGTCGGCACCCTGCACGGTCAGGCGCAGCTCGCGCAACACCAGCGCGCCGAGCGAGAACAGTAGCGAATCCTTCGGATCTGCGGCGGCCTGATTGCCCGCGTCGATGCCGCTCAATTGCCACTGACCTTGCGCATCGCGGGCCAGATGCAGGTCAAGGCCAACGAGGCGGAACTCGTTCCAGGCCTGATTGCGGTGCAGCGCCGAGAAGAAATTGATCTTGAGCTCGGCCTGCGGAATCGTGCTGCCGGGCGACTTCGCATCGGCGCCGGCGATGTGCACGCCGCGCAGCACCAGCAACGGGCCGTCGCGTTCCCAGACACCGGTCACGCCGTCGAGCGTCACCGTGCGTTGCAGGCGGTCGCTCAGGAAAGTGGCTATGCGCTGCGGTCGACTGGCAATCCACGGCAGCGCAATCTGCGCCAGGCCGACACCGAGCGCGAGCAGGATGACGATGGCGGCGAACAACGCCTGCAGCCAAAGACGCGCGCGGCGGATGGATCGCCTCCACATCACCCGCACCTACAGCAGAACAACATCGTATTGCTCCTGCGCGTAGTGCTCCTCGGGCTGGAAGCGGATCGTCTTGCCGATGAATTCCTCGAGTTCGGCGACCGCCGCCGATTCCTCGTCGAGGATACGCGCCACGACTTTCGGTGCCGCGAGCACGAGCAGCTTTTTCGCCTCGAACTGGCGCACCGCCCGCGTGATCTCGCGGAAGATTTCGTAGGTGACGGTTTCGGCGGTCTTGATGCTGCCGCGACCCTCACAGGCCGGGCACGGTTCGCAGAGCTGGCGCTCCAGGCTTTCCACCGTGCGCTTGCGCGTCATCTGCACGAGACCGAGTTCGGTCATCTCGTACACGGTGGTCTTGGCATGATCGTGGGCGAGGGATTTTTCCAGCGTGCGCAACACCTGGCGCCGGTGCTCCTCGTCGACCATGTCGATGAAGTCGATGATGATGATCCCGCCGAGGTTGCGCAGGCGCAGCTGGCGCGCGGCCGAT
Organism: Rudaea sp.; assembly: GCA_035712685.1. Lineage (GTDB taxonomy): Bacteria > Pseudomonadota > Gammaproteobacteria > Xanthomonadales > Rhodanobacteraceae > Rudaea. Next base: position 6,067 of record DASTAL010000180.1, read on the forward strand.
TGCGCCGCCTCGAGATTGGTCCGGTACACGGTCTCTTCGAGGTTGCGATGGCCGAGGAACGCGCCGGTATTGACGTCGATGGTGGTCATCGCCTCGGTCTGGTCGACGACGAGGTAGCCGCCGGATTTCAATGGCACTTCCTTCTTGAGCGCGCGCTGGATCTCGTCTTCGACGCCGTACAGGTCGAAGATCGGCCGCTCGCCGGGATAATGCTCGATACGCTCGGCGAGTTCGGGCATGAACTGGCCGGCGAAGCGCAGCATGCGTTCGAGCGTTTCGCGCGAATCCACGCGCACCTTTTCGACTTCCTTGCGCATCAGGTCGCGCAAGGCGCGCAACGGCAGGGAGAGATCCTCGTAAACACGTTCACCGGCACGGGCGCGCGCGATCGCCTCCTGCACGGACTGCCACAGCTTGGTCAGATAAGCCACGTCCTCGGCCAGAGCTTCGGCGCTCTGTCCGTCCGCATTCGTGCGCACGATGTAGCCCTGCCCCGTCTCCAGCGCGCGCGCCTGCAAGATCTCCTTCAGGCGTGCGCGCTCGGTTTCGTCCTCGATGCGCACCGACACCCCGATCGCCTTGGCCAACGGCAGCAGGACGAGGTAACGTGACGGCACGGAAAGATTCGTGGTCAGGCGCGCGCCCTTGCTGCCGATCGGATCCTTGATCACCTGCACGACGATTTCCTGGCCCTCGCGGACCAGTTCGCCGATCGGCTGGGCCGGCGGCGTCACGGCGCTTTCCTGCCCGTCGCCGGCCAACGGCGGAACGTTGCGCAGGATGTCCGAGGCATGCAGGAAGGCGGCACGCTCCAGCCCGATCTCCACGAACGCCGCCTGCATGCCGGGCATGACCCGGCTGACGCGGCCCTTGTAGATGTTGCCGACATAGCCGCGGCGCAGGGCGCGCTCGAGTTGCACTTCCTGCAGCACGCCGTTTTCGACCACCGCGGCACGGGTTTCGCGCGGGGTCACGTTGATGAGGATTTCTTCGGACACGACAACCACTTGGAGAAATTTTCTAAGATCGTTTATAGCCCGGGAATGCTGGATTGTCGATGAAAATCCGCGGCCTGCGTCAGGCAGCGATGCCGAACCGGCGCAGCAGGATCGCCGTTTCGTGCAGCGGTAGGCCCATGACCCCGGAATAACTGCCAGAAAGCCGCACGACGAAGGCTTCCGCGCGGCCCTGGATCGCATAGGCCCCGGCCTTGCCCTGCCATTCGCCGCTGCCCACGTAGGCATCGATCCGGTCTGCATCGAGTGCGGCGAATTCTACCCGGGTGATGCTGAACGCCTGCATCTCTTGTTCTTTGTCCAGGCACCACACGGCGGACAGGACCTCGTGGGTCCGCCCCGACAGGCGTCGCAGCATGTCCGCCGCCTGCGCCGCATCGGCCGG
>DASTAL010000181.1:0-3286 GCA_035712685.1 Rudaea sp.
GCACGTTGAGACTGCCGCACAGTCCTGCCCAGGCCAGCGCGAACTTCGGGTCGCGCTTCAGCGCGGCGCGGTAGAGGTCGATCGAACGCTGCACGCCGGCGCCCCGCGCGCGGTACGCTTCGCGCGCCTGCAGGTACAGCGAGTGGGCCTGCGTATCCAGGGTGGCGACCGCCACCAGTTGCGTCTTCTGGATGCCGACCAGGGCGACCTGCAATTTTTCGGTAATGGCGCGCGCGACGTTCTCCTGCGTCTTGAAGACGTCCGACAGATCGCCGTCGTAGGCCTGCGACCACAGATGGCTGTCGTCGGCCACGCGGATCAGCTGCGCGGTGATGCGTACCCTGTCGCCCTGCTTGCGCACCGAACCTTCCAGGATGTTCGCCACGCCGAGCGCCTTGCCGATCGTGCGCAGGTCCTCGTCGCGGCCCTTGTAGTAGAACGACGATGTGCGTCCGGCAACTTTCAGTCCGCGCACCTGCGCAAGGGCGTTGAGGATTTCTTCGCTGATGCCGTCGGAAAAATATTCGTTATCCTTGTCGCCGGACATGTTCACGAACGGCAGCACCGCGATGGATTTGGTCTTATCCGCCGCACTCGATTCCTTCGGCGGCACTAGGATTTCCGTCAGCAGCAGCACCACCGCAATCGCGAGTATGACGATGATCGCGCGATCCATCCCGCGGCCCGTCGAGCGCTTGATCGATGCATCCGCTTCGATCTCGCTCTCGCGCTTCAGACCCTGCGGCGTCCATTCGTAGAACCAGGCAAACAACAGCCAAAACGGGAAACCGATCGCCGTCGCGATCACGAACCAGCGCACGATCCATTCCGGCGCGTCAAACGACGGCCCGAGCTGCGCGATGCCTTGCGCCAGCGCCCACACCGCGCCAATGTAGAGCACGCCCGCGCGAATGACGTTGCGGCGCCGAAGTTCAGCGACGAAGCTCACGGCTTCTCCCTCGCGACCGCACGCAGCCCTTTGCGAATGTCTCCATAGGACACCGTGAGATTGCCGAGATTGGTTTCAATATCGGCGATGCGCAGGCGCAGGAATTCGAGAAAGTGCGGATCATTGCGCAAAATGGCTGCGCTGGTTGCCAGGGCGCCTGGGGAGAGGCCCGGCGAACACGGGTGGTCCAGCGAGTGTCCAATAGCCTTGTAGTCGCCGGTCGGCACCAAACGATCGCCACAGGTCGATGCGAGCGCGTTCTGCACCTCGTACGGAATCGCCATGCGAAAGGCTTTGCGATACGGATTGTCGATGCCTTCTTCGTGGATGGAGTCGAACATCGGGGCGGTGTAGAGGCGCATCGCCAGATCGCGTAGTGTCGGGTCGTGGATCAAGCCCATTTCGCCCGTCGAGGTCAGTTCGTCGTAAGTGGCCCGGCGGCGGATGTTGAAGCGATACTGGGTAGCGCGGTATGTGGCAACCAGCAGCGCCTCGTCAGACAAGGGTGCTTTGCCGGAGAGGGCATCCGCGGCACGCTTGGCACTGGCCAGTACCTCGTTGAAGTATCCGACCTCGTACTCGTAACTCCAGGCTTCCTCGCGCAGATCGGCCTTGAGGCGCTGGGTGAACACCACGGCTTTCTGGTTGGTCTCGCGATCCTCGTTCCAGTTCGATACCTGCATGCCGATGAAAACGCCGATGACAACGACGATCAGTTCGATGGCAACGGCGGTCCAGTCCTGGCGGCGCAGATGCGAGATCACATGGCGCAACATGGCAAGCCTCTCCCTAGTCGGCCGAACGCTCGCGCGCTTCGGCCAGCGCCGGCAGGTCGGCATCGGCGGCGTGCCAGTTGGCCAGCAGTTTGCGATACGTCGCCGCCGCGGCAGCGGAATCGTGCGCTGCGGATTGCGCCCACGCGAGTCCAAGCAGATTCAGGCTGCGATTCGGGGCCTTCTTCAGCGCGGCCTGGAACTCCACCACGGCCTGCGCGGCCTGGCCGGCCTGCAGCAACTGCCTGCCGAGCAGCTCGCGTGGCGGCTTGAACGGTACCGGCGGACCGAAATCGAAGGCCATCGAATCGTAGCGCTGCGCGGCCGTGCGGATCGCCGCAAGACCCTCGTCCACGTGCTTCTGGTCGATCAACAGCAAACCACGCAAGGCGTCGTCCATCACCGCGAGGTACCCCGGCAATTGCGGATCGTCTTCCGACGTGGACGTTTTCTCGCGCCAGGCATGCAGGTCGGCCGACGCCTTGCGCGCTTGCTCGATGTCGCCGCGCCTGGCCGCCGCGTAGCCCTGCGCAAAATCGTTCCATGCGGCGTACGGGCCGAGGCCGGTCACGTCCACCGCGAGACGGGTTGCTTCGCTGTTCCAGTCGCGTGCTTCGATCACCGCGATCCCGCGCATGGTCACCAGCGAACCGTGCAGGTGTTTGGCGACTTGTTCCGGTGAGCCGTGTTCGGCGCGCAACTGCTGCGCATGTTCCTGCGCCCACGCGATCCCCAGCGGCAGCGTCTTCACGCAGGCCGCCAGCGTGCGCAGCGCGTCGGCGCGGCGGCCCAACTGGAAGTACGCGTACTCCAGCCACTCGTCGTAATGCCCGCAGTCGACCTCAGGTTTCCCCGCCGTGCGCGCCTGCGCATTCACCACGCGCATCGCGTTGATGTTTGCCGTCACCACGTCGTCCCACATCCCAAGCGCCATGAAGATGTGCGCGGTCATGTGCTGGGCGTGGCCGGCATCCGGCGCGATTTTCGACAACGCGCGCGCCGCTTCCAGCGCACCGGTGGCGTGCGCGGGATCGTCCATGCCGTGGATCCAGTAGTGCGCCGCGCCCGGATTTTGCGGATTGACGCGAAAGCTGCGCTGCGCGATTTCCGCCGCTTGCAGGTAATCGGCCTCGTTGCGCACGCCTTCGTTGCGCGCCATCAGCGCGAGCGCGTAAAACAGCTGTGCATCGTTGTCGTGCGGATACGTCGCCGCGAGTTTTTGCATCGCATCGCAGTAGCGCGCGTCGCGTTCCTTCTTCGTGCCCTTGCCGGAATACAGGATCTCCACGGCGGCAAGATAGGCCTTCTCGCGCGCCGTCGACGCCTTCGCCGCCCGCGCGGCGGGCGTTGCGCCGAGTCTGGCCAGCGCCGCACTGCCGGTACCGGCATCGAGCTGGTTCCAGATGCCGTGGTTGTAAGTCATCGCCTCGCCCCAGAAGGCCATGGCGAAATCCGGCTGGAGTTTTTCGGCGTCTTCGAACGCCTTGGCCGCTGCGGGATATTCGAACAGGTGCAGCAACAGCAGGCCACGCATGAATGCGGTCTGCGCCGCGTCGGATTTTGC
>DASTAL010000182.1:0-11858 GCA_035712685.1 Rudaea sp.
AAGCGATCAGGCTGGCGCTGGCGGCGAACGTCACGCGCGCCCAAGCCTGCGCGCGCGCGGGGGCGAGCGCGAGCAGGCCCAGTCCGGAAAGCATGCCGACGGCGAGCGCCTGCCACGCCCAGTTCGGCGGGAATTCCGGCGGTTCGGGCAGGGCGCCGGGATAGACGATCGTTTCCTTCGCAACCAGCGGCACGAGATCGCCTTGCGCGTCGCGCACCTTCACCTCGCGCATGTAGCGCGAGAATTCCATCGGCACGAAGCTCTCGGCCCAGTACGACAGCCGCGTGTCCGCGAACGGGCCGAGCCCGGCATCCAGCAATACCATCAGCGCCGGGTCCGGACGCATCAGGCGCAGCGTGTCCATGCGATAGGTGAAACCGCGCGAGGGTGCGATGAGTTGCGCGCGGATCGCGCCGCCCAGCGCGGCATCGAGCGCGTCGCGCACGCGCGTGGCGCAGTTGTCGGTGAAATAGTCGTAGCGGTACTGCGCGTTTTCCGGCCGCGCGTTCCATTCGAGACGGTCCGCCAGCTTCGCGCGTTGCGCCGGCGCGAGGTTCAGGTCCTGCTCGACGATCCAGCGTCCCTCGCTGCGATAGAACGCGAACGCATCGGCCGGGTCGTCCACGTCGATGCGGTAAAGCATGCGTCCGCGCGCGAAATTGAGGAAGAAATCCTTCTGCGCGAAATCGAACATGCCGTAGTTGTACAGGCGCCGCGTGCCGTTGGCACGGTCGCGGATCAGGATGGCATTGTGGCCGAAGCGCTCCCACACCTCGGTACCGGGGCCGAACGTGACCAGAGCGACGTCGAGGTCGGCGCCGGGATCGGCTGCCGGCGCGGGCTGGGCTGTCGAAAAAAGTGGAAAAAGCAGCAAGAAACACGCGGCTGCGAGGCGACTGGAAATTCCCTGAGATGAAGCCATCACAAAAGCGCCGCGAGCGAAGACAGGTTGCGCGCCGCCAGCGCGCAGGAACCGGAGTGTACACGCCAGTACATGAGGATTTCGAGCACTGCCGGCGCGCGAGATGTCGAGCGCAGCAGCTTTTGTGATGGCTTCAAGCGTCGTGCACCCGCACCGAGAATTGCTGTACCCGCCTTGCGTCCGCGCGCGTGACGCGGAACACGAAACCGCCGAGCACGGTTTCCTCGCCGGGTTCGGGCAGGTGGCCGAACTCGTCGGTGACCATGCCGCCGACGGTGTCGAAATCCTCGTCCGAGAACGCACTGCCCAGGCGCGAATTGAAATCCGCGATCGGCGTCAGCGCATTGACCAGGAAGCTGCCGTCGGCCTGCGCCTGGATCAGTTTCTTGCGCGCGGGATCTTCCTCGTCGTGCTCATCGTCGATTTCGCCGACGATTTCCTCGAGCACGTCCTCGATGGTGACCAGGCCCGCGACGCCGCCGTATTCGTCGACGACGATGGCCATGTGGTTGCGCGACAGGCGGAATTCCTTGAGCAGGATGTCCAGGCGCTTGGATTCGGGAATCATTGTGACCTTGCGCAGAAGGCCGCGGATGTCGCACGGCGTATCCTTGCCGGCAAAGCATTTGAGCAGGTCCTTGGCGAGCAGGATGCCGATGATGTCGTCGCCATCCTCGTCGTGGACGGGAAAACGCGAATGCCCGGATTCGATCACCCGGCGCAGGATTTCCTCGAGCGGCGCGCCGGCCGGCAGCGCGACGATCTGCGCGCGCGGCACCATGACATCGGCGACGGTGAGGTCGGAAACCTCGATCGCGCCTTCGACCATGGACAGGGTGTCGTCGGATAACAGGCCGTTCGTGCGGGCATCGCGCAATTCCTCGAGCAGTTCGTCGATGTTGCGGGGTTCGCCGGAAACCAGTTGGCCGATGCGCCCCAGCCAGGACCGCGTCGGCTGGGGACTTGGGTGGTCCTCGTTCATTACATTGCGTGCAGTGCCCTCACGGGCGGTCACCTAGTGTAGCCGATGGCGCGATTTTCGTGAATTATCCAATTTAATCAATATCTTGCCTTCAACGAATCCGGTCATTCGTAGGGATTCCGGATACCCAGTGCGGCCAAGATGCGAATTTCCAGGGCTTCCATGCGCCGCGCCTCGGCGGGCGTTTCATGGTCGTGGCCGAGCAGGTGCAGGACGCCATGGATGGTCAGGTGCGCCCAGTGGGCACGCGGGCGCTTGCCCTGTTCGGCGGCTTCGCGGGCGACGACCGGCGCGCAGATCACGAGATCCCCGAGCAGGCGCGATCGCTCGCCGGGCGCCGGTTCCCAGGGAAAGCTCAGTACGTTCGTCGCGTAGTCCTTGTGCCGGTATTGCCGATTGAAGCGCCGGCCGGCCTCGACGTCGACGATGAGGATGTTCACTTCGACCTTGCGACGACGCAGTTCGGGAATTGCCGATATCCACGCCTCGAACGATTTCCGAGTTGGCACGCCGGTGCGGCCAGCTTCGTTGCGCAGGAATAACGAAGCCGTCATTCCTTTTCCTCGCCGTTTTCGCGCTGCTCATACGCCCGCACGATTTTCTGCACCAGCGGATGGCGCACCACGTCTTTCGCGGTGAAGGACGTGAAACTCACGCCTTCGACATCGCGTAGCACCTCGATCGCATCGCGCAAGCCGGACTTCACGTGCCGGGGCAGGTCGATCTGGGTCACGTCGCCGGTGACCACCGCGACCGAACCGAAGCCGATGCGGGTAAGGAACATCTTCATCTGCTCGGTCGTGGTGTTCTGCGCCTCGTCGAGGATGACGAACGCATCGTTGAGCGTGCGCCCGCGCATGTAGGCGAGCGGAGCGATCTCGATCACGTTGCGCTCGATCAGCTTGGTCACGCGATCGATGCCGATCATCTCGTACAACGCGTCGTAGAGCGGACGCAGGTAGGGATCGACCTTTTGCGTGAGGTCGCCGGGCAGGAAACCGAGCTTCTCGCCGGCCTCGACCGCCGGCCGCACCAGGATCAGGCGCTGCACGCGCGAATCGTTGAGCGCGTCCACCGCCATCGCCACGGCGAGATAGGTCTTGCCGGTACCGGCCGGGCCGATGCCGAAATTGATGTCATGCGTGGCGACCGCGTGCAGGTAGCGTTGCTGGTTCGCGCCGCGTCCGCGGATGGTGCCGCGCTTGACCTTGATCGCGACTTCCTGCGCAGCGTCCGCCGTTTCGTCGAGCGCGTCGATGCCGGACTCGGACAGGCGCAGGTTGATCTGCGCACCGTTCAGGGTTTCCGATTCGGTCGCTGCGTACAGATCATGCAGCACGCGCTCGGCGATTTTCACTTTCGCGGCATCGCCGTTGATGCGGAACAGGTTGCCGCGATTGGCGATCTCCACGCCGAGGCGCAGCTCGAGCTGGCGCAGGTGTTCGTCGAATGGACCGGCCAGGTTGGCCAGGCGCTCGCCGTCGGCGGGTTCGAGTGCAAAGTCGCGGTGGGACAGGGCGGTCATATTGAAGAGGCCGTGGGTGAAATACGCCGATCAGGAGGACGCGCTGCGGTTGTGGCAAGTGGGCTGGGGATGCGCTAGCAATCAGTGCGGGCACATCGTGCCAGTTGGCGGCCTCTGATCGATTGCCGATCATGCGCAGTATTTCGGGAAATCTTGATCGGGATCAAAACCGCACAGACGACGTAAGCCTAGTGTACCAACCGCTTGGTCCAATAACGAGGCAAAAAATGAGACCGATTCAGCGCGCTTTACTGGCATCCATGATGCCGATCCTGCTTGGTTGCCTGCTGCCCCGGTCCGCATCGGCAGTCGATGTCGATGCGGCGAAGGCCTTGGCCCGGCAAAACAACTGCTTCAAGTGCCACGGCGTCGACAAGGAAAAGGACGGTCCGGCGTGGAAGAAGGTGGCCGAGAAGTACAAGGGCAAGGCAGAAGCCCAGGACCGCCTGATCCAGCACCTCACTACCGGCGAAAAGGCCAAGTTTCCGGATGGGCACGAAGAAGCGCACAAGATCGTGCAAACCGACCCGCCGAAGGACATGCAGCAGATCAAGAACCTGGTCGACTGGATACTTTCCCTGTAGGTCCCGGGCCAATTCGGCTCTTTCGCAATTCTCGGCCTGGGGAGGTCGATATGAAGCGGATGCAATGGTGGTTGGTCGCGGCCAATCTGGTGCTGTTGGCCTGCAGTTTCGTGCCGTTGGCGCGAGCCGGAGACATCTCCGTCGAGGAGCGCCAGAAGCGCGACGCGGTGTGCACGAAGTGCCACGACGAGACGGAATCAAAGCCGATCCTGGCGATCTACCAGACGCCGCACGGCGTCAGTGCTGATTCGCGCACGCCGAGTTGCCAGTCCTGTCACGGCGAGAGCGAAAAGCATCTTGCCGGTGACGCGAATGGCAAGGGCCGCCCGCCGCCGGACATCATCTTCGGCTCGAAACACACGAAAGCCGGTTACGCACCGAACAGCGCAACCGCGCAATCCGAAGCCTGCCTGACCTGCCACAAGGCGGGCCTGCGCATGCACTGGCCGGGCAGCCAACATCAGATCAACGACGTGCCGTGCGCCAGCTGTCATTCGATCCATCGCGCCACCGATCCCGTGTTCGTCAAGGCCGAACAGCCGGCAGTGTGCTTCACCTGCCACAAGGATCAGCGCGCGCAGACCAAGCAGGTTTCCACGCATCCGCTCGATGCCGGCAAGATGGCCTGTTCGGATTGCCACAATCCGCACGGTTCGGCCGGTCCGAAGCTCCTCGCCAAGAACACCGTGAACGAAACCTGCTACACCTGTCACGCCGAAAAACGCGGTCCGTTCCTGTGGGAGCACCAGCCCGTCAACGAGGACTGCACGAACTGCCACACGCCGCACGGATCGAACATCACACCGTTGCTCAAGTCGCGCCCGCCGTTCCTGTGCGACGAATGCCACGACGGCCCGCATAACAGCCAGGCGCCATATGGCACCGCCGTCGCGGGCCTGCAGGGCGGCGGCGTCCTGCCGGGCGGCAATCCCAACAGCAATGCCGTCGGTCGTGCCTGCATGAACTGCCATGTGATGGTGCACGGGTCGAATTCGCCGGCCGGTGCGTTCCTGCACCACTAGGAGGTCGTCATGAACACGCGTGAACGTCGTTTCACCGTCAGCGCCATCGCTTTCGCCGTGCGCGCGGCGCTGCTCGTATTGTGCGCCGCACCGATCGTGCCGATGGCGCAGGAAACGCCCGAGGAGGGCGATACCCGGGCGCTGACCTGTCCCACGAACTACGTAGAGATCGGCGCGCTGAACGTGCCGACCGATTCACCCAAGTTCGGCGAATACACGGGCCTGGATTCCTCCGGGGTCTATGCACTGGCCAATTTCGACGTGAGCGGGGGCGACGCCTGGTGCCAGGGCAGCGGTACGCTGCATTGGAACGCGACCGGCACGAACCTGGGCACCACCTCACGCAACATCGGCGCCAGCGTGACGGATCAGGGCAACTGGACGTTGGGTGTCGATTTCGACCAACTGCGCCACTACACCGTGAACGGCGATTACCAGACGCCGCTCATCGGCGCGCGCGGCGACAATGTATTCGTGCTGTCGCCGAGCTTCGGCGTGATCAACACCACGACGACCACTTCGAATGGCGTGCTCACGAGCACGAACAAGGGCACGCAGACACTGACGCCGACGCAACTTGCCGCCTTCCACCACGACGACGTCTACAACCAGCGCGACAATACCGGCGCCAGCGCCGGCTACGCGTTCAACAAGCAGTGGAGCGTCAAGTTCGACTTCAAACGCCTGGACGAATCCGGCGCGAAACTGATCAGTGCCGGCACCGATGCGTACGATCTGAGCGGCGCCGGTGGCTTCAAGTACGGCGGGGAACGCATCCTGGTCCTGATGAATCCCACCGAATACCGCAACGATACGTTCAACCTCGCGCTGAACTGGGTCGGCGCGCAGGCCTACGCAAGCCTCGCGTACTACGTTTCCCTCTTCCACGACGATTACAACGGAGTCTCGTTCTCGAATCCCTACGTTTCGGGAGGCACAGGGAACGCGCCCAACCCCGCGCCGGGAACGTCGCCCGGCGCGGCATTTCCGCTCGACACGATGAGCACGCCGCCGAGCAACCAGTTCCATCAGATCAATTTCACCGGCGGCTACATTTTCGGCCCGGCGACGAAGCTGACCGGCGGCATTTCCTATGCGCGCAACACCCAGAATGCCAGTTTCGCCGGCACCTACACGACCACGCCGAACACCGTGCCCGGCCTGCCGGTCGGCTCCTTCGACGGTCGCGTGCTCATCAAGCACGCCGACGCCCGGTTAACGCACCAATGGAGCAGCGCGCTCAATCTGAGCGCCGGTTTCAAATACAACGAGCGCGACAACACCTCGGCCTCGAACACCTACACCTGGCTTGACCTGGGCGGCGAAACGATCGAGACCGTCAACATCCCGATGAGCAACAAGCGCCAGCAATTCGATGCTGCCGCCGACTGGCGCATCGATGCGCGCCAGCGCCTGCACCTGGGCTACGAGTACGAGCACTTCGATCGCTGGTGCGGCAATGCGCTCGCCAACAACGCGCAAGGCGAGTTGTCGACCACGAACGCCGGCTACTACGTGTTTGCCAGTTGCGTACAGGTGCCGAAAGACACCGAGAACAAGTTCGTCGGTACGTACAAGTTCAAGCTCAGCGAGAAGCTGGCGTTCAATGCTGGCTATACCCACGCCGACCGCAGCGCGGACGTGAATCCGTCGTTCTACAACCCGATGCAGGGGAACAACCAGGGTTTCGAAAACTACGGGTACCTGGCGTTCTTCGATGCGTCGCGGCGCGAGAACCTGTTCAAGGCAGGGCTCGCATGGCAGGCGACCGACAAGCTCAGCATCGATCTGAACGGCCGTCGCACAAAGGACAACTATTACGATTCCGCGCTCGGCGTGCAGAACGGCGATTCGGGCAGCGCGAATCTGGACGTCGACTACAGCCTGTCCGAAAACATGTCCTTCGGCGGCTACGCGAGCTGGCAGAAACGCTCGCGCGACCTGCTCACGGCGTCCGGCCGCAACGCGGTGGCTCCGCTCGCCACGCTGTGGGCGAACACGCTGACCGACCGCGACAACGCGATCGGACTCAATGGCCGCCAGAAAGGCTTGCTCAAGGGCAAGTTCGAACTGAGCGAGGATTTCAGCTACGGGCTGAGCAAATCGAAGTACTACACGACGCTGGTGCAGAACATCAACCCCGCCGTGGGCAATGCCGGCACCTCGCCGAACATCTCCAGTGAGCTGACGCAGTTCAGCGTGACCGGCAAGTACGCGTTCAATCCCTCGTCGCAACTGCTGGTGGGTTACCTGTACCAGCGCCTGAAATCGAACGATTACTACTACAGCGCCTACCAGTACGGCTTCACGCCGACGAGCCTGCTGCCGACCAACATGCAGGCGCCGAACTACTCGGTCAACACGGTGTTCGTCGCCTACCGCTACGCGTTCCACTGATCGTCAAAGGATTGCATCATGAGTGCCAGTAATCCCGGATTCGTTCGCAGGACATGGCGCGCGCTGCGGCGGCCATCGGTCAAATGGTCGGTCCTGACGCTGCTGCTGATCGGCTTTTTCGGCGGCATCATCTTCTGGGGTGGCTTCAATACGGGCATGGAGGCGACCAATCGCCTAGAGTTTTGCATCAGTTGCCACGAGATGCGCGACAACGTCTACCAGGAATACAAGCAGACCATCCACTACTCGAACCGCACCGGCGTGCGCGCGATCTGCTCCGACTGCCATGTACCGCACGACTGGACCCCAAAGATCATCCGCAAGATCCAGGCGAGCAAGGAGCTTTGGGGGAAGCTGACCGGCTATGTCGACACGCCGGAGAAATTCGAAGCCCACCGCATGGAACTCGCGACGCATGAATGGGAGCGCATGAAGTCGGTCGACTCGCGCGAATGCCGCAACTGCCACAGCTTTGACGCGATGAGCGCCGACAAGCAGCGGCAGAGTGTCTACACCAAGCACATGAAGGCCAAGGCCGACGGCCAGACCTGCATCGACTGCCACAAGGGCATCGCGCACCACCTGCCGAAGGAATACCGGGATCCGGACGAGGAGTAAGTCGATCGGCTCCGCAAGCGGCCACGAAACAGCGGCCTGCTCGGAGCGAGGTCGCCGCGGGGGCTACGCCGCCGCTTTCGCCGCCACGCGCCCGCGCAGCGAATTGCTCATTGCTTGCGTGATCTGCACGTCGACGAATTGCCCGATCAGGCGCGCGTCGCCGGGAAAATTGACGTAGCGCATGTTCTCGGTGCGGCCGGCCATTTCGTCCGGATTCTTCTTCGACGGCCCTTCGACGAGCACGTTTTGCACCGTGCCGACCATGGCTTCGGAGATCGCCTTCGCATTCGCGTTGATCGCGGCTTGCAGGCGCGAGAGGCGCTCATGCTTGACGGCGTCCGGCGTGTCGTCGTGCAGGTTCGCCGCCGGCGTGCCGGGACGGCGCGAGAAAATGAAAGTGAAGCTCTGGTCGAAGCCGATTTCCTCGACGAGTTTCATGGTCTGCTCGAAATCGGCATCCGTCTCGCCGGGGAAACCGACGATGATGTCGGTCGACACCGAGATGCCGGGACGAACCTTGCGCAGCTTGCGGATCTTCTGCTTGAACTCGAGCGTGGTGTAGCCGCGCTTCATCGCGGAAAGGATGCGGTCCGAACCCGCCTGCACGGGCAGGTGCAGGTAGTTGGCGAGCTTGGGCACGTTCGCATAGGCCTCGATCAGCGAGTCGGAAAACTCCAGCGGGTGCGAGGTCGTGAAGCGGATACGACCGATGCCGTCGAGTTGCGCGATCGCGTGGATCAGGACGGCGAGGTCCGCGAATCCGCCGTCGTGCGTCGGCCCGCGATAGGCATTGACGTTCTGGCCGAGCAGGTTCACTTCGCGCACGCCCTGGTCGGCGAGGGCAGCAACTTCGGCGAGGACGTCGTCGAACGGCCGGCTGATTTCCTCGCCGCGCGTGTACGGCACCACGCAATAGCTGCAGTATTTCGAGCAGCCTTCCATGATCGACACGAACGCGGTCGGGCCTTCGGCGCGCGGCTCGGGCAGGCGGTCGAACTTCTCGATCTCGGGAAACGAGATGTCGACTTGTGCACGTTGTGTACTTTTGCGCGCTTCGATCATCTGCGGCAGGCGATGCAGGGTCTGCGGACCGAACACGAGGTCGACGTAGGGCGCGCGCTTGACGATGGCCTCGCCTTCCTGGCTGGCGACGCAGCCGCCGACGCCGATGACGAGCGCGGGGTTGGCCTGCTTGAGCTCTTTCCAGCGGCCGAGCTGGCTGAACACCTTTTCCTGCGCCTTCTCGCGGATCGAGCAGGTGTTGATCAGGATGACGTCCGCCTCGGTCTCGTTTTCGGTGAGCGCAAGGCCATGCGCGGCGGCGAGCACGTCGGCCATCTTGGCCGAGTCGTACTCGTTCATCTGGCAACCGTGGGTCTTGATGTAGAGCTTGCCGCGAGCGGATTTGCCGGACATGGCGCGAACCGAATCTGGAAACCACGCATTTTAAGCCGCACTCGGCGCCGGCGCTACGAAAATCGGCCTGGCACTTGGCAAAGGCCGTGATCTGCCGGACACTTGCACGAATTACCCGCGCCCTGTCGCCATGAATTCAGCGTTTTCCACAATGCGGATTTCGCGCTTTTTAGCCATTTGCGCACTGCTTGGCGGCGCATTGGCCTGCGTGTCCGCGCAGGCCGGCAGCGTGTACCGCTGCCAGGGACCGAACGGCCAGACCGCGTTCACCAACCGGCCGGGCACGTTCACGCAATGCCACGAGGTGGCCAGCTACGCCGACAAGAAACCGGCGGCGGCTGCAGAGGATGGCAAGCCGCATTCCGAATACCGCTCCGAAGCGGCACCGTCCAGTCGCGCCGCGGAGTCGGGCGTGGCCGCGGCAGCGGAGCCGAAACCGCAAGCCACGGATGACGGTGCGATCCAGGTGCATCGCGGCGCCGTCTACAAGGTGGTCAAGGCCAATGGCATCACCGAGTACACCAATATCCGGCCGTCGACCGGCGCGACGTACCGCGTGCTGTTCACCTACATGGCGACCTGTTACGCCTGCAACGTGCATTCGAAGCTGAACTGGGGCTCGATCCCGCTCAATCTCGATGCCTACGGCGAGGAGATCGCCGCCGCAGCAAAGGAATACAAGATCGATCCGTCGCTGCTGCGCGCGGTGATCCATGCCGAGTCCGCGTTCAAGCGCTACGCGGTTTCGGACAAGGGTGCCCAGGGCCTGATGCAGTTGATGCCGGGCACCGCGGCGGACCTCGGCGTTGCCGACCCGTTCGACGCGGGACAGAACATCCGCGGCGGCGCCGATTACCTGGCGCAGCTGCTCAAGCAGTTCAACGGCGACGAGCAACTCGCCACGGCCGCCTACAACGCCGGTGCGCAGAACGTGCAGAAGTACAAGGGCGTGCCGCCATTCGACGAAACCCAGGTCTACGTGCAGCGCGTGGCCACCTTGCACAAACGCTATCGCGCCGCGGAATCGCCGCCGGTCGCTGCCGCGACGCCCGCGGCTGCTCCGCGTTCCTAGGAATCGGCGCTCACTACCCGATTCCTGCCCAACGCCTTGGCTCGGTACAAGGCCGCGTCGGCGCGCTCGACCAGGGCGGATACGTCGCGATCGTGCGGCAGCATTTCAGCGACGCCAATGCTGATGGTTGCGCGCACGCTGCCCGGCAAATCGGCGATTTCCAGCGTTTCGACGCGCCGACGCAGGCGCTCGGCCACGTCGACGGCGTGATCGAGCAGGGTGCCGGGCAGGATCGCGAGGAATTCCTCGCCACCGATGCGGCCGAGCAGATCGCCGTCGCGCAGTGCGTCCGCGCAGGCGTGGGCGACTTCGCGCAGCACGCGGTCGCCAGTGGGATGTCCGTGTACGTCGTTGATGCGCTTGAACTCGTCGATGTCGATGGCGAGCACGGTCAACGGCTCGTTTTGCGCATGCGCGCGCCGCAGTGCGGCATTGGCGAAATGCTGCACGCCGCGCAGATTGGCGACGCCGGTCAGCGCGTCCACCGAGGCCATGCGCTTCCAGTTGCGCAGCCGCGCCAGTTGCCGGATCGCGAGCAGCGAAAGCAGGCCGATCAGGATCGCGAGCAGTCCCATCGCCACCTGTTGCCAGCGGCGCACGCCTTGCAGTGCCTCGACCTGGCGATCCTTCGCTGCCTGTTCGTTTTTCAGGCGCAGGTTTTCCATCTTCGCGCGGTCGGTGTCGAACTGCTCGCGCAGCATCTGCGCCTGCTGGTTGGCGCGTTCCTTGGCCACGGCGTCGTGCGCGGCGAGATAGTTCTTGTACGCGGTCAGCGCCGCGGCCGGCTGATTGGAATCCTCGAAGGACTTGGCCTGTGCCCGATAGAGGATTTCCTGGTAGCGGCGATTGCCGCTGGCGTTGAATTCCTTCTCGGCGGTGGCGAATTCGGCCAACGCTTTGCGCGGCTCCTTCATCCCCGCCAGCGCGCGGCCGCGCTCGTAGGCGAGCATGCCGGTATCGGCACGGTCGCCGACGGCGGCGAATCCTTCTGCGGCCTTGCGCAGCTCCGACTGGGCTTCGGCATAGCGGTGCAGATCGGTCAGGACGGAGGCGATGGCGAGATTCACCGCCGCGATGCTGGCGCGATCGCCGGTCGTGGTGGCCAGCTCCAGGGCGCGCTGCTGGGTGGCCAGCGCGGATTCGTATTGTCCGGTTTCCTGGTCGGCATAACCCAGTTGCAAGGCCGAGATGTACAGCGATTCGGTGTCGCCGACGCGTTTTTCGTGGGCGATGGCCTGGTTCAGGTATTCGCGCGCCTTGTCCGGATAGCCCAGGCGCCGGTAGGTGATGCCGATGTCCTGCAGGATCTGGCTGGCCGCC
>DASTAL010000183.1:0-5197 GCA_035712685.1 Rudaea sp.
TGAGAATGGACGACAGCAGCACCACGCCGTTGCAGGCGATGCCGTTGTCCTGCAGCCACTTGACCAGGCCTGCCGAACGCGGCGTGCCGTAGGATTCGCCGAACAGGAATTTCGGCGAATTCCAGCGATCGTACTTGGTGATGTAGCGCTGCACGAAACGGCCGAACGCATCGATGTCCTGGTCCGTGCCCCAGAAGCGTTTGTCCGGATTCGCGTCCTTGTCCTTCTTGTCCTTTTCATCCGGGATGCCGTGCGAGTAACCCGTGCCGATCGCGTCGACGAAGACGAGGTCGGTCTTGTCGAGCAGGCTGTCGCCGTTCGGCACGAGGTGGTACGGCGGCGGCGGCGTCGCGTCAGGGCTCGCGGTCTGGATGCGCACCGGCGCGAACGAACCCATGTGCAGCCAGATGCTCGACGAGCCCGGGCCGCCGTTGTAGAGGAACGTGACCGGACGATTGTCCGAACCCTTGCTCCCGCCGACAGTGTAGGCGACGTAAAACACGCTCGCGTCCGGCTCGCCTTTTTCGTTGCGGATGATCAGCGTGCCGGCGGTGGCCGTGTAGGCGATGCTGCGGCCGTTGATCGTCACGCTGTGCTGCGTGGCGACGGATTTTTCCTGTGGCGCGGGCGCCACCTTGGCCTCGGCGGCCGGCTTCGTATCAGGCTTATCGTGCTCGGCGGCGAAAGCCGGCGAAGAGCCGAACAAAGCCAACAACAAACTGGCGAGGACAACACGAATCGGCATGGCGGTTCCCTGATGGCATCGGCGCCCCTGCGCCGGAAGCGCACGATTATGCGCCGCGACGCGTGTTGCGCCCATGCCGAAAGTGCCGATTGCCGGCCGCGTGGTGTTAAATATTGTAATGAGCGGCGATTTCACGGCATGAGCGGCGAAGCACTGGCGATCTGGACCATCGGCCACTCGACGCGGACGGCCGCCGAGTTTCTCGATCTGCTTGCCGACAATGCGATCGAGGCGCTCGCGGACGTGCGCCGTTACGCCGGATCGCGCAAGCATCCGCAATTCAATCCGGAGCCGCTGCGCGCGTCGCTGGTGGATGCCGGCATCGAATATGTTGCGTTTCCGGAACTCGGCGGACGTCGGCATCCGCGTCCGGATTCGCGCAACGCGGTCTGGCGCAACGAAGCGTTTCGCGGTTACGCGGATTACATGGAGACGCCGGGGTTTCGCGCGGGAATGGAATCGCTGCTGGAACTGGCGCGGCACAAACGCACCGCGATCATGTGCGCCGAAGCCGTGTGGTGGCGCTGTCATCGCTCGCTGATCGCCGATTGGCTGAAATCGAACGGCATCGAAGTGCGGCATATCATGGACGTACACAAAACCGAGCTTCATCCGTACACCTCGGCGGCAAAGATCAAGAACGGTGTTTTGTCCTATGCGCCCGACGATTTGTTTCGCGATGCAGGCGCGCAGCCATGAAGCCGAAATTCAAGATCGGGGATCGCGTCACCTGGAATTCGGAAGCCGGATACGTCAGCGGCACGATCGTCAAGGTTCATACGCGCGATTTCGGCTACAAGGGGTACACGCACCACGCGACGCCGGACGATCCGCAATACGAGATCAAGAGCGACAAGACCGATCACATCGCGGCGCACAAGGGTGCAGCGTTGAGAAGAACTCGCGGCTGAACGCCAAACGCCTGGGTCAAATCCGGTAGCCGCGGTGGATCGCGACAATGCCGGCGGAAAGATTGCGCACATCCACGCGCGCGAAGCCGGCCGCCTCCATCATGGCCTTGAGCGTGGCCTGGTCCGGATGCTTGCGGATGGATTCGGCGAGGTACTGGTAGCTTTCCGCATCGCCCGCGATCAACGCGCCCAGGCGCGGCAGCACCTTGAACGAATGGAAGTCGTAGAGTTTATTCAGCAACGGATCCCGCACCGCCGAAAACTCCAGGATCAGCGCACGCCCGCCGGGCTTCAGCACGCGGTGCATCTCGCGCAACGCGGCGTTCTTGTCGGTGACGTTGCGCAGGCCGAAGGCGATCGTCACGGCGTCGAAACTTGCGTCCGGAAACGGCAAGGTCTCGGCGTTGAGTTGCGCGTAGGCCAGATTGCGCACGAAACCGCGATCGAGCAGGCGATCGCGTCCGGTACGCAGCATCGCGGCGTTGATGTCGCCGATGACGACATTCCCGCGCTCGCCGACCAGAGGCAGCAGCAGCGCGGCGATGTCGCCGGTGCCGCCGGCCAGATCCAGCACTGCGTCGCCCGCACGCACTCCGCTCGTCGCGGCGAACCAGCGCTTCCACAGCCGGTGCACGCCGAACGACATCAGGTCGTTCATCAGGTCGTACTTGGCCGCGACCGACGTGAATACGCGGCCGACGAGCTTTTGCTTCTCGGCGACGGGCACGTCGCGATAGCCGAAATGGGTGGTGCCCTGTTCGCTCATGTCAGATCGAGAACGCCCAAGCGAACAAGCCAGCCCCGCCGAGGCCGAGCAACAGGGAACCGACCCAGACGATGCGCTTGCGCGTGAGCGCGGCGACCGCGCCGAGCGCGATCGCGACTTGCAGCAACGCGACCGACTGCGCGAAGAAGTGGTGGCCGTGCATCAGGTGCTCGGCTTCCTCGGATTTCGCATCGCGCTCGTGCTCCAGCGCCTTGGCCTCGTCGCTGGCCTTGCGCTGGTCCTCGGCATATTTCGCCAGCGCCGCGTCGATTTCCGCGGGTGGCGGCTTGTCCAGCGCGATCCACGTGCTGCGCGACAACTCGGTCACGGTCGCCTTCAGGTTCTTGGACTGATAGTAGCTCCACTTGTCCGACGCTTCGGCCTGCAAGCCCGTCGCTTCGGTCTTGAGCGCCAGCGCCTCGTTCGCGCTGCCGCCGGCCTTGAGCGAGGCGATCGCCGCCAGCGCCGCGAACACTGCGGTGGTGAGCGCGATCGTGCGCAGCAGCGCGCCGCCTTCCTTCTCGATTTCCTCGTCGATGGCTTCGCGCAGCTTGTCGGTGTCGACTTCGGGTGCTTCGGGCATCGCCGCCTCCTCGTGCGCCGGCAGCGCCGATTTTAGCCAATCACGATTCTAGCCGATCTCGATCTAGGTGAACCTCGCGGATTCAGCGCGACAGTCCTGCCGCGGCCAGCGCATCCAGATACGCCTGCCAGTTGGCATCGTGATTGACGCCCAGGTCGTGCAGCACGTCCCAGGAAAAGATGCCGGTGTCGTGGCCGTCGTCGAAGCGCAGCAGCACGCCGTAGTGACCGACGGGTTCGATCGCGGCAATATTCACGTCGCGCTTGCCGTGCTGCAGGATGCGTTGGCTCGGACCATGCCCCTGCACCTCGGCGCTGGGCGAATGCACGCGCAAGTATTCGCAAGGCAGGCGAAATGTCTCGCCGCTGTCGAAGCCGACTTCGAGGATATGCGAGGCGCGATGCAGGGTGATTGCGCTGACGCGCGGCTTGCCGCTCACGAGGCCGGAAGCGCTTCGGGCGGCAGCGGCACCGGCGGCATGCCGGCGATCTTCGCCAGCAGCAGCATGTACTGCGTGCCGAAGCCGATCGAGCCGATGCCGGGAAATTCGTAGGCACCGGTGTCCGGATACCAGACCGCGTTCGGGTCGACTTCCTGCAGGATCAGCGCGTCGGATTCGGCGCCGGTGAGGCGGCCGATGTAGCTGACCTCGCCGTTTTCGTCGTCGAGCATGTTGAGCGAGATCATGGGCGTGAGGCGCGCGGCGGATTCGGCGATGGCCTGCCAGTCATCGAGCCGAAAATCCGCCAGCTGCGGAATCTGCTCGCCGTTGAGTTGCAGCGCCTTCTCCACGAATTCCTTGCCCGGATCCTGCTCGACCGCGTCGATGTCGCCGACCGCGAGCGCGAGAAAGCCATCGAACTGCATGGCGTCGCTGACTTCCGCGATCAGGCAGAACTCGGCGGCGAGGCCAATGACGAAACCGTGCACCCAGCCGGGCGAAACCTGCGAACGCGCGATCTGCACCGGCACGCGGCTTTCCAGCGCCTCGCGCAACTGCGCGCGCGTGCCGCGTCCGCGAAACTGGACGACATTGCCTTCGCGGTGGTGCTTGATCGGTGGCATAGCTCGAATTGTACCGTTTCGCGCCGCGTTACAGAATGTAGCGCGACAAATCCTGGTCCTTGACCAGTGCCGCCAGATGGCCGTCGACGTAACCCGCGTCGATCGTATACTTTTTCCCATCTTGGTCCGGCGCCTCGAAGGAAATCGCATCAAGCAGACGCTCGAGCACGGTGTGCAGGCGCCGCGCACCGATGTTCTCGGTGCGCTCGTTCACCTGATAAGCGATCTCCGCCAGGCGCCGCACCCCGTCGGGCGAAAATTCCAGCGCGACGCCCTCGGTGGCGAGCAACGCCGTGTATTGCTTGGTCAGGGCGTGGTCAGGCTCGGTCAGGATGCGCTCGAAATCTTCCGCCGACAGCGCGGACAACTCCACGCGGATCGGGAAGCGGCCCTGCAGCTCCGGAATCAGGTCGGACGGCTTGGCCAGTGAGAACGCGCCCGAGGCGATGAAAAGAATGTGGTCGGTCCTGACCATGCCGTGCTTGGTCGACACGGTGGAGCCTTCGACCAGCGGCAGCAAGTCGCGCTGCACGCCTTCGCGCGAGACGCCCGCACCGCTCCATTCGCCGCGCTGCGCGACCTTGTCGATCTCGTCGATGAAGACGATGCCGTTCTGCTCGCAGTTGTCCAGCGCCTGCGTCTTGAGTTCCTCGTCGTTGACCAGGCGCGCGGCCTCGTCGTCGACGAGCAGCGGGCGCGCGGCCTTGATCGCGAGCTTGCGCGTCTGCGTCTTGTTGCCGCCGAGCTGCGAGAACATGCCTCGCAACTGCTGGGTCATTTCCTCCATGCCTGGCGGCGCCATGATTTCCACGCCGACGTTCATCGCGGTTTCGATCTCGATCTCGCGCTCGTCCAGCGCGCCTTCGCGCAATTGCTTGCGCAGCTTCTGGCGCGTTTCCGAATCGCTCGTGTCGGGTTGCTGCGGCTCGCCCATGAAGCCGTGCAACTGGCGCTTCGGGATCAGGGCGTCGAGGATGCGCTCCTCGGCGCGATCCTGCGCCTGCTCGCGCACCTGCGCCTTGGCTTGCTCGCGCGCCATCTTCACCGCGACATCGGCGAGATCGCGCACGATCTGCTCGACATCCTTGCCAACATAACCGACTTCGGTGAACTTGGTCGCCTCGACC
>DASTAL010000184.1:0-4762 GCA_035712685.1 Rudaea sp.
CTCAATTCCGGCGATACCTACAGCTACGGGACGGGCACCAGCACGGATCGCGCACTCGGCACGCTGCAATCCGGCAGTCTTGCGTCGACGATCGGCGCGCGGCTGCGCAACGACACCGGCAATACGTTGAGCGAGATAGCCGTAGCCTACACCGGCGAACAATGGCGCCTCGGCGCTGCCGGTCGCGCCGACCGGCTCGATTTCCAGTACAGCACGAATGCCACCTCGCTGAGCGATGCCGCCGCGACATGGGTCGACGTCAACGCCCTGGATTTCAGCTCGCCCAACACCTCGGCCGTTGCCGGCAAACTGGACGGCAACGCAGCGGCGAACCGCACGGCAATTGCCGCGTCGATCACGGGACTGAGCCTCGCGCCATCGGCCGCGATCTGGATTCGCTGGGTCGATCTGAATGTCTCCGGCAACGACGACGGCCTCGCCATCGACGACGTGAGCTTCTCCGTCGACGGCACGCCGCCGGTGGACGTGGCGCCGTTCGTCGTCGCGACCACGCCGGGTTCCGGCGCGAGCAACGTCGCGCCGTCGGCAACGCTGGCAGTCAGTTTCAGTGAGCCGGTCACCGTGAGCGATCCGTGGTACTCGATCCAGTGCACGGTATCGGGCACGCATATGGCAAGCGTCAGCGGCGGCCCGAGCGTGTACTCGCTCACGCCCGCGCCCGCATTCGCCGCGAACGAAAGCTGCACCTGGACGATTCTCGCCGCCGGCGTGGTCGACAACGACGGCATGCCGGACCATCCGGGCGCCGACTACACGGCGTCGTTCACCACGCTCGACCCGGCCACGCAGCCGCCCACCGTCGTTTCCACGCAGCCGGCCAATGGCGCCGCCAACGTGCCGATCGGCAGCGACGTCCGCGTGACGTTCAGCGAAGCCGTGACGACGTCGAACGCGTTCGCGCTGTCCTGTGATTCCACGCCGATCCAGCTCGCCGAAACCGGAAGCGGCACGACGCGCACGCTGACGCCGTTCACCGTGCTGCCCGCCGGCAAGTCGTGCGTGTTCACGATTACCGCCAGCGGCGTGCGCGACGCGGACAACATCGCTTTGCAGGCCGACTACACCGCGAGCTTTACCATCGCTTCGGGCACGACGTCCGGCTACTACTCGCAAGTCAACACCAGCAGTGCGGAACAGTTGCGCTGTTCGCTGCATGCAACGATCAAGGGCCACACCGTCTATCCGTACAGCGGCGGTGCGCAGAATACCTGGACCATCCTCGAAATCGCGCAGCAGGACCCGAACGATCCGGCCAAGATGATCGACCTCTACCGCAACCATTCCTACACGGCCGTCAGTGATCGCGCCGGAACCGGCAGCGGCCTCACCTACAACCGCGAACACACCTGGCCGAACTCGCTCGGCTTCGCCAATTCCAGTCTCGCCGCCTACACCGACACGCACATGCTCTGGCTGGCGGACACCAGCCAGAATGCGAGCCGCGGCAACAAACCCTACGCGAACTGCACCAGCGGCTGCAGCGAATTGACCACCGATGCGAACAACGGCGTCGGCGGCGGCAGCGGCACGTATCCGGGCAATTCGAACTGGGTGAAATCGCCCGACGGCAGCACCGGGTCGTTCGAAGTGTGGGATCACCGCAAGGGCGAAGTGGCGCGCGCGATGTTCTACATGGCGATCCGCTACGAAGGCATTGCCGCCGAGCAAGCGCACGACGGCGTGATCCCCGACCTGGAACTGACCGACGACCGCAGCAAGATCGTCATCACGTCCAATACCGCGGCCAAGGCCTACATGGGCCTGCTCGCCGATCTGCTCGCCTGGAACACCCAGGATCCGCCCGACGCGGAAGAGGTCGCGCGCAACGACGTGATCCAAAGTTTCCAGGGCAACCGCAACCCGTTCGTCGATCACCCCGAATGGGCCACACGCGCGCTGTTCGAGTCGAGCGAACCGCCGACCTGCCAACTCGGCAACGACACCATCTTCAAGAATGGCTTTGAAGCCACTCCCTGAGCGCGGCGCAAATCCCCCGAGCGACTGGGGGATTTGCCACGATCTTGCGTAACAGGTGGATAGCGGAGGATTCCACCATGTCAAATCGATCGTGCTTGTTTTGCCTTGGCCTGTTGCTGCTGGCGCCGCAGGCCCGCCTCCACGCCGAAATCCTGATCGGCGGTTTCGGCGATGGCGTTACCCCGGAGCCACTACGCGGCTTTTCCGACAACGCCAACGGGAATGTCGCGCCGATGCGCGTGCTCGGCGGTCCAACCACCGGCCTCAAG
This sequence comes from Rudaea sp., assembly GCA_035712685.1. Classification (GTDB taxonomy): domain Bacteria; phylum Pseudomonadota; class Gammaproteobacteria; order Xanthomonadales; family Rhodanobacteraceae; genus Rudaea. The sequence goes on from DASTAL010000184.1 coordinate 2,268, forward strand.
ACGCCGGCCGGCGGCGTTTACGAGCCGGTGGAGAACGTGATCTACGTCGCCGACTTTTACGGCACGGCAATCCGCGTCTTCTACGCCAACGCCAATGGTGACGCCACGCCAACCCGGGCCGTCGGCCCGACGTACACAGGCCAGGCGCGGGCCGTGGCGGTGGACGTGACCCACAATGAACTGCTCGGCTTCACCGGCGGCTGCTGCCTTGCGGCCTTTGACCGCGGTGCCAACGGCGACGTGTTTTTCAAACGCTACGTGCAGTGGGGCGGCCTGTCGGGCAGCGTGACCCAGCAAAATTCCCCAGGCGCCCTGGTGTACATGGCGCCGACCGACGAGGTGGCCGAAACGGATACCGACTCGGCGTCCCCGTATACGCCAAAACTGCTGGTCTTCAACCGCACCGACAGCGGCAATACCGCGCCCAAACGCATGCTCAAGGGCACGAATACGCAATTCGGCAATTACGCCAGCGGACTGGCCTACGACGCCGCCGCGCGCAAGCTGTATATCGGCGCCTACACGACCAATCCGGATCTGAGCCGTTCTGCGCGGGTGCTGGTATTCGACGATTCCGCCAACGGCAACGTGGCACCCTCGCGCACCATCGCCGGCGCTGCGACCGGCCTGGAACTGTCAGCCACAAGCAGCATTGGCGGGCTGGCCATCGATCCGGAGCATCAACACCTGATCGTCTCGGTCAGCGACTACAACGCGGCCACCGGCAACAAATTACTCGTTTTCGCCCTCGGCGCCAGCGGCAACACCGCGCCGCTGCAAACCATCGCCGGGGCATCGACCGGCCTGCCCAAGAGTATCGGCGCTCCGATCTGGGTGTCGTCCGGGCGCATCTTCGCGAACGGCTTCGAAGGCGCACCTTGAGACCGGGCATCCCGGCGGGTTGAATTGACGGATCAGAAACGCTGCCAGACTGTCCCGCCGGCTCGGCAACAAATACTCCGGCCGCCCCGCCGCCGTTGTGCCGAGACAGGCCTTGGCTCGCCGCTGAACCGGCCGACGTCTCGGCCTACTTGTGAGGCGTGAACGGCACGTCGAACTTGATATCGCACGACACGTCATCGGCCTCCTTGCCCTTGAGCGTGAACGTGCCGGCGACTCCCGTCGCATCGCTGCGCGTTAGCTTGAGTTCGCCGAACGGAGAGCCAGAGTTCGAGATGTTCGCGCCCGGCGGGAAGTAGGCATAAATGCTCGTGACGGCACCATCGCCCAGGCGAATCTTCACCAGCCCTCCATCCATGCCAAGCAACGCCATGTCGGGATTGTCGGATGCCTTGAACTTGGCGACGTCGATCTTTTCGGTCGCGAGCGCCACCATGGATTCCTTCTTGTCTTTGTCGAAGGGATCTGGATTCTGATAGGCGATGGCGTCGATGAACGTGTTCTTCTTGTCCTTGTAGGAGCAAGTGCCACTTCCAGCCGCGAGGGCAGCGACGGGCAGCAAGCTGCACAGTGCAAGCACGAAGCCGGTGAATTTAAACATGCTGCTCTCCCCATCGATTGGCATGAACGTGTTCGAATCATACACCCGGCTCGCGGCAGGCCGTGGCGATTTCGCGGGCTACCGCTGGAGGAACGCGCCACTGTTCGCGAATCTGCCGATCGACGTTTGATACACGCAAAAAAAGCCCCGCCGAAGCGGGGCTTTTGATGTTGCTTTTGATGTTGCCTTGGACTCCCGCCGAGTTGAGCCTCCGCAAGGAGGCTCGAACGAGGCGAGTTGATCCGCCGCGAAGTGGTGGACAACTCAGAAATCCATCCCGCCGCCCATGCCACCCATACCGCCACCGGGGGCGCCGTGGTTGTGCTCTTCCTTCTTCGGCGCTTCGCCGACCATCGCCTCGGTAGTGATCATGAGGCCGGCGATCGATGCCGCGTTCTGCAGCGCGGTGCGCGTGACCTTGGTCGGGTCCAGGATGCCCATCTCGACCATGTCGCCGTACTCGCCGGTCGCGGCGTTGTAGCCGTGGTTGCCCTTGCCGCCGGCGACCTTGTTCAGCACCACGCTCGGCTCCTCGCCGGCGTTCGCGACGATCTCGCGCAGCGGCGCTTCCATCGCGCGCTTGGCGATGGCGATGCCGTGGTTCTGGTCCTCGTTGTCGCCCTTGAGCTTCTTGATCGCGTCCAGCGCGCGCACCAGCGCCACGCCGCCACCCGGCACAACGCCTTCTTCGACCGCCGCACGCGTGGCGTGCAGGGCGTCTTCGACGCGCGCCTTCTTTTCCTTCATCTCGACTTCGGTCGCGGCGCCGACCTTGATCACCGCCACGCCACCGGCGAGCTTGGCCACGCGCTCCTGCAGCTTCTCGCGGTCGTAGTCGGACGAGGTTTCTTCAACCTGCGCCTTGATCTGGTCGATGCGGGCCTTGATGGCCTTCGCTTCGCCGTGACCGTCGATGATCGTGCTGTTTTCCTTGCTGACCTGCACCTTCTTGGCGCGTCCCAGGTCCTTGATGGAGGCCTTCTCGAGCGAGAGG